>CAISUK010000654.1 GCA_903888645.1 uncultured Pseudomonadota bacterium
GATCATCGCCGACGCGATGGACAAGGTCGGCAAGGAAGGCGTGATTACCGTTGAAGACGGCAAGTCACTGCAGAGCGAGCTCGAAGTTGTCGAAGGCATGCAGTTCGACCGCGGCTACCTGTCGCCCTACTTCATCAACAATCCGGACAAGCAGATCGCGATTCTGGACAGTCCGTTCGTGCTCCTGCACGACAAGAAGATCTCCAACATCCGTGACCTGCTGCCGGTGCTCGAGCAAGTCGCCAAGGCTGGCCGTCCGCTGCTGATCATCGCCGAAGATGTCGATGGCGAAGCGTTGGCCACGCTGGTGGTGAACAACATTCGCGGCATCCTCAAGACCGTCGCCGTCAAGGCACCGGGCTTCGGCGATCGTCGCAAGGCGATGCTGGAAGATATCGCCATCCTGACCGGCGGCACGGTGATCGCTGAAGAAGTCGGCCTGACGCTGGAAAAAGCCACGCTGAAGGATCTCGGCCAAGCCAAGCGCGTTGAAGTGGCCAAGGAAAACACCACGCTGATCGACGGCGCCGGTGCCGAAGAGGGCATCAAGGGCCGCGTTACGCAGATTCGTGCCCAGATCGAAGAAGCCACCAGCGACTACGACAAGGAAAAGCTCCAGGAACGCGTTGCCAAGTTGGCCGGCGGTGTTGCGCTGATCAAGGTTGGCGCTGCTACCGAAATGGAAATGAAGGAAAAGAAGGCCCGCGTTGAAGATGCGCTGCACGCAACCCGTGCTGCCGTTGAAGAAGGCATCGTCGCCGGCGGCGGCGTCGCTCTGCTGCGTGCCCGCGCTGCGATCGAACTGAAGGGTGACAACCACGAACAGGACGCCGGCATCAAGATCGTGCTGCGCGCCCTGGAGCAGCCGCTGCGTGAAATCGCTGCGAATGCCGGCGACGAGCCGAGCGTGGTCATCAACAAGGTGCTCGAAGGCAAAGGCAACTTTGGCTACAACGCGGCCACCGGCGAGTACGGCGACATGGTTGCCATGGGCGTTCTGGATCCGACCAAGGTAACGCGTACTGCCCTGCAGAACGCGGCTTCCGTCGCCGGCCTGATGCTGACTACCGATTGCATGGTGGCCGAACTGGTCGAAGACAAGCCGGCCGGTGGCGGTGGCATGGGTATGGGCGGCATGGGTGGTATGGGCGGCATGGGCGGCATGGACATGTAAGTCCAAGCAATGCCAAGCTGCTAAACGCGGACTGTCGGGCTCATTGCCTGGCAGTAAGGCGTTAGTGAAAGAAGCGTCGCAGCAATTTGTGGTTTTGAATGCACCCCAGCCTCTCGCTCGGGGTGCATTTTTCATTGCAAGATCGCTTTCAATCAGCGCAGTTGCAAGACATATCTGCGTCGGGATCGAGTTTGCGGCGCCGTTGGGCTACTGCGGCGAGGATCAGATGTTTGTTCGCATCGCTGGCGTCAGCCCATGCGGCTATTTCGTCCAGGTTGCGAAAGCACCCCTGGCAGAGTCGCGTGGCCGAGTCGATGTCACAGACATTGATGCAGGGCGATTCGATCATGCGGAAGTCAGCCCTTTGGCTGACTTTTCGGCGAGACGGGCGTTGAATCTGCCAGCGTCGATGACGAATCGTTCATGGCGGCCGGCGCTGATTGTGTCAACGCCGTCGTGCGCGGAAACGCTGAATACCAACCGCTTGCCATCCACTTCTTCAAGGCGGGCCTTGACGGTCACGGTGAAACCCGGCGGTGTCGCCGCCGTGTGGGAAAAGTCGACGCGGGTGCCGACGGTTTGTTCGCGCGGCCAGTCCAGGTAAGGCTTGACCAGTTCGAGGCAGGCCCACTCAAGCAGGCCGACCATGAAGCCGGTGGCGAAAACCTCCGGCATATCGAGGAAAGAGGGCAATTCGGGGTAGAGAGCCGGTACCGTCTTGTTACCGGTGACGGTGAAACTGACTTCATGTTCCAGACCGGCGCGCAATCCTTCCTTCATGTACAACCCTCCTTGTTTCGGCGTGCCAGCAACGCCCGGGCGACCTTCGATGCCGGCGGGCGGTCAAGCTGCGCAGAAATCCAGGCGGCGGCGTCGACCAGCGCATCGAGGTCAACGCCGCACTCGATACCGAGACCGTTGAGCAAATAGACGACATCCTCGGTAGCGACGTTCCCCGATGCGCCGGGCGAATACGGGCAGCCGCCGAGGCCGGCCACCGACGCGTCGAAGGTTGACATGCCGAGTTGCAGCGAAGCATGGATGTTGGCGACGGCCATGCCGAAGGTGTCGTGATAATGGCCGGCCAATCGCGCCATCGGAATGCGACTGGCGCAGGCTTCGATCAGCTTTTGCGTCTTGCCCGGCGTGCCGGCGCCGATGGTGTCGCCCAGTGAAATTTCGTAGCAACCGAGGTCATCAAGCATGGCAACCACCGCAGAGACTTCTTCCGCCGCCACCTCGCCGGAATAAGGGCAGCCGAGCACACAGGAAATGTAGCCGCGCACACGTATGCCATTGGCACCAGCCGCGGCGACCAGCGGACGGAAGCGCTCGATCGATTCGGCGATCGAGCAATTGATGTTCTTCTGCGAGAAAGCTTCCGACGCGGCGGCAAACACGGCGACTTCCTCGCAGCCTGCCGCCAGCGCGGCTTCAAAGCCTTGCAGATTCGGCGTCAGGGCAGTGTAGGTCACTCCCGGATGGCGGACCACGCCCTGCATCACCGCGGCGGCATCGGCCATTTGCGGCACCCATTTCGGCGAGACGAAGGAAGCCACTTCGATTGTCGTGAGGCCGGCGGCAACGAGTTGTTCGATCAACGCAAGCTTGACCGCCGTCGCGACGAAGCCGGGTTCGTTCTGCAGGCCATCGCGGGGGCCGACTTCGACGATACGGACGCGTTCGGGGAAACTCATTCAGCGCTTTCCGCCGCGAACCAATTCGTTGTCATGGTCGTCAGGCATGAATCTCATCGTCCAGTTTCAGCTCGTCCTTCATGATCTTGCGCATCAGGAATTTCTGGATCTTGCCGGTGATCGTCATCGGGAATGCTTCGACGAACTTGATGTATCGGGGAATCTTGTAATGGGCGATCTGGCCCTGGCAGAAGTCGCGGATCTCCTGATCCGTGAGCTTCTCGCCATCGCGCGGGATGATCCAAGCGCACAGTTCTTCGCCATACTTGTGGTCCGGTACGCCGATCACCTGCACGTCGCGGATCTTCGGATGGCGGTAGAGGAATTCCTCCACTTCGCGCGGATAGACGTTCTCGCCGCCGCGGATGACCATGTCCTTGAGCCGGCCGACGATGTTGCAATAACCCTCGGCGTCGATGGTGGCGAGGTCGCCGGTATGCATCCAGCCGGCGGCGTCGACGGCATCGCGGGTCTTTTCGGCGTCGTCCCAGTAGCCGAGCATCACCGAGTAGCCGCGGGTCAGCAGTTCGCCGGTCTCGCCGTGCGCCACGATGCGGCCTTCGCTGTCGACGATCTTCACCTCGACATGCGGATGGATCCGGCCAACGGTGGAGACGCGCCGTGCCAGCGGGTCGTCGGTACCGCTCTGGAAACTGACCGGCGAGGTTTCCGTCATGCCATAGGCGATGGTGACCTCGGCCATGTTCATCTGGCTGATCACCCGCTTCATCACTTCGATCGGGCAAGGGCTGCCGGCCATGATGCCGGTGCGCAGCGCAGACAGATCGTAGCTGGCGAAATCGGGATGATCGAGGACCGCGATGAACATGGTCGGCACGCCATACATGGCCGTGCATTTCTCTTCGGCCATGGTCTGCAGGGTCGCCAGCGGATCGAAACCTTCCGATGGATAGATCATCGTCGCGCCGTGCGTCAGGCAGCCTAGGTTGCCCATGACCATGCCGAAACAGTGGTACAGCGGCACCGGGATTGCCAGCCGGTCGTTATCAGAGAGACGGATCGCCTCGCCGACGAAATAACCGTTGTTGAGAATGTTGTGATGCGACAGCGTCGCACCCTTGGGGTTGCCGGTGGTGCCTGAAGTAAATTGGATGTTGATCGGCTCGTCGAATTGCAGCCGGTCGCCGAGTGACTGCAGTGCATCCAACTGCTGTCGATCCGGCTCCGTCATGAGGTCAGCAAAGTTGAACATCCCCGCTGTTCTTTCGCTGCCGAGGCGGACGACGATTTGCAGTGTCTGCAGCTTGGCGGCATGCAGTTCGCCGACGCGGGCGCGGGCCAGTTCTGGGGCCAAATCGGTGAGCATCAGCAGATAGTCGCTGCTCTTGAACGAAGGCGCGAGGATCAGGGCGCGGCAGCCGACCTTGTTCAGCGCGTATTCGAGTTCGGCGCGCCGGTAAGCCGGGTTGATATTCACCAGGATCAGGCCGGCCTTGGCCGTGGCAAACTGCGTCAATGCCCACTCGAGCGTGTTCGGCGACCAGATGCCGATGCGCTCGCCCGGCTTGAGGCCGAGTCGCATCAGGCCGCAGGCTAGGGCATCGACCTGGCGGCGCAGTTCGCCATAGGTCAGTCGCACATTCTGGTGGCGGACCACCAGCGCCTCGTTATCGCGATGGCGAGCGCAGGCCGCATCGAAAAAGCGGCCGATGGTCGCACCGATCAGTGGTTTGCTGCTCGCGCCGTGTACATAACTCGAATCGTTGCTCACCGGTTTCTCCTTTTCTTATGATTTGTTGCTATTCGTATGCTATTGGTCTGGCGCGAAATCAACCAGTTCCGCGCCATCGGCGACTTGATCGCCGACCGCGTAGTGAAATGCCCTGAGCATGCCGGCGGCCGGCGCCGTGATCGTGTGTTCCATCTTCATCGCTTCCAGCACCAGCAGCGCCGAGCCTTTTTCAACCCGTGCGCCGGGCAAGGCGATCAGTGCCACCACCTTGCCGGGCATCGGCGCCACCAACTGGCCTTCGGCGCCGCCGCCCTCGCCGATCTGGTAGAGCGGATCGACCGCTGCGAAGGGCCAGACACGGCCGTTGAGGAAGACATGGCGACGCTCGCCGGCAGCGATGACCGAGGCGTTCAAGCGGCGGCCGCCAAGCTCGGCGCGCAACAGTCCGCCGCGACCAAGCTGACCACGGGCATCGATGCGGTGGCCTGCGAAAGTGAGCGCGAAAGACTCGCCGGCATAGGCGACCTCGACGTTCTGCAAGGTTTCGCCAAGGCGAAAGGCCAGCGACCGGCTCGCCGCGCCGTTGATGCGCCAGCCATCGCGGCGATGCCATGGCGAGTGCGGGTCGCCGTCGCCGGCCGCGGCTTCGCCGGCGCGATGCGCTTCGAAGAGCAACTCGGCCAGCGCGACGAGCTGCCAGGCTTCGTCGGGAGCGGTGACATGTTCCGGAAAGAGATAGTCGTGTTCCCGTTCGATCAGCCCGGTGTCGAGGTCAGCCTGGGCGAAGGCCGGACAGGCCACCAGCCGCGAGAGGAATTCGATGTTGTTGGCAACGCCGACGACGCGGTAATCGGCCAATGCCTTTTGCATGCGCGCCAGGGCGCGCGGCCGGGAGTCGTCCCAGACGATCAGCTTGGCGATCATCGGATCGTAGTGCGGCGTAATTTCGTCGCCCTCCTCGACGCCGGTATCGACGCGGACGTGGAGCGATTCTTCGGGCGGCGCTAGGTGCACCAGCCGGCCGGTCGAGGGCAGAAAGCCCTTGCCCGGATCCTCGGCGTAGATGCGCGCCTCCAGCGCGTGGCCGCGAATTTCGAGTTGCTCCTGGGCCAGCGGCAAAGGCTCGCCGGCAGCGACCCTGAGCTGCCATTCGACCAGGTCGAGACCGGTGATCATTTCGGTAACCGGATGCTCGACCTGGAGCCGGGTGTTCATCTCCATGAAATAGAAGGAACCGTCCTGACTGGCGATGAACTCGACGGTACCGGCACCGACGTAGCCGACTGCCTTGGCCGCTTCGACTGCGGCGCGGCCCATGGCGGCGCGTCGTTCCGGGCTCATGCCCGGCGCCGGCGCTTCTTCGAGAACCTTTTGATGGCGGCGCTGCACCGAGCAGTCGCGCTCGAACAGATAGACGCAGTTGCCGTGCGCATCGCCGAAAACCTGGATCTCGATGTGGCGGGGCCGCAGCACATATTTCTCGACCAGTACATTGGCATCACCAAAACTTGATGTCGCTTCGCGTTGGCACGAGGCCAGGGCGGCAATGAAGTCCTCGCTCTTTTCGACCAGGCGCATGCCCTTGCCGCCGCCGCCGGCCGACGCTTTGATCAGCACCGGGTAGCCGATGGCATCGGCTTGGCCGCGGAGGAATTGGGCATTCTGATTGTCGCCGTGGTAGCCCGGCGTCAGCGGCACGCGTGCCTTTTCCATCAGCGCCTTGGCGGCGCTCTTCAAGCCCATGGCGCGGATTGCGTGAACCGGCGGGCCGATGAAGACGATGCCGGCGGTGGCGCATGACACAGCGAAATCAGCGTTCTCGGAAAGGAAGCCATATCCCGGATGGATAGCCTGGGCACCGCTCTGCTTTGCGGCGGCGATGATGCGCTCGCCCACCAGATAGGATTGGCGAACTGCGGCCGGGCCGATCAGCACCGCCTCGTCGGCCAGCCTCACATGGCGTGCGCCTGCGTCGGCTTCGGAGTAAACCGCGACGGTGCGGATGCCAAGGCGGCGCGCCGTCTTGATGACACGGCAGGCAATCTCGCCTCTATTGGCAATCAGAATCTTGTCGAACATGGTCATTTTTCGGCTATCCAGTTGGGCTGACGCTTCTCGAGGAAAGCGCCCAGCCCTTCTCGCGCTTCGTCACTGCTGCGCAATCGGCTGATGCGTTGGGCCGTATCTTCGACGAGTTCGTCCGATATCGGCTGGTTCGCGACGGCGCTGATCAGATCCTTCGCCGCTTTCTGGGCGAGCGGTCCGCCGGCAAGCAGGGCGGCAACCACTTCGGCAACCTTGGCATCCAGCTGCTCGTCTTGGACCACGTCATGGGCGAGGCAAAGTTCAAGGGCGCGGCCGGCGCTGATGCGCTCGGCGGAAAGGAAGTAGCGATGCGCCTGCCGCTCACCGATGGCGCGAATCACGTAGGGACTGATCGTCGCAGGAATGATGCCGAACTTGACTTCCGAAGTGGCAAAGCTGGCGTTGCTCGAGGCGATGCAGATGTCACAGGCAGCAGCGAGGCCCATGCCACCGCCCAGCGCTGCGCCGTGAACGCGGGCAACAGTCGGTTTCGACAGGCCGGAAAGCGTACGCAGCATGTTCGCCAGCGCCCTTGCGTCGCGCAGGTTTTCCTCGATGGAGTAGCCGGCAACCCGCTTCATCCAGTTAAGGTCGGCGCCCGCCGAAAAGCTCTTGCCACGGCCGGCGAGCACCACGATACGGATCGCCGGATCGGCTTCCATCGTGAGGCAGGCCCGCGTCAATTCCTCGATCAGCACCTCATCGAATGCGTTGTGCAATTCCGGACGGTTCATCGAGATCGTGGCGATTCCGCCTCCGCTTTCGATCAGCAGATTCTTGTACACGCTCGCCCCCTACATCCTGAACACGCCGAACTTGGTCGGCAGGATCGGCGCGTTCAGCGCTGCCGAAATGCCCAACCCCAGAACCCGGCGGGTCTGTGCCGGGTCGATCACGCCATCATCCCAGAGGCGGGCCGTCGCGTAATAGGGATTGCCCTGGTCTTCGTATTGCTGGCGGATCGGCGCCTTGAAGTATTCTTCGTCCTCCTTGCTCCAGACCTTGCCCGCCGCTTCGAGACTGTCGCGTCTCACGGTGGCCAGCACACTCGCCGCCTGTTCGCCGCCCATCACGGAAATCCGCGCATTTGGCCACATCCACAGCAACCGGGGCGAGTAGGCGCGCCCGCACATGCCGTAGTTGCCGGCGCCAAAACTGCCGCCGATCAGCACGGTGAATTTCGGCACTTGGGCACAGGCCACGGCGGTGACCATCTTGGCTCCGTCTCGGGCGATGCCGCCGCTTTCGTACTTACGCCCGACCATGAAGCCGGTGATGTTCTGCAGGAATACCAATGGGATGCCGCGCTGGGCGCACAATTCGACGAAATGGGCGCCCTTCAGCGCCGACTCCGAGAAGAGGATGCCGTTGTTGGCGACAATGCCTATTGGATAACCGTGCAGCCTTGCGAAGCCGGTGACCAGCGTGGCGCCATAGCGTGCCTTGAATTCGTCAAAGCGCGAGCCGTCGACCAGTCGTGCGATCACCTCACGCACGTCGTAAGGTTTGCGCGTATCTGCCGGGATGATGCCGTAGATTTCCTCGGGGTCGTAGGCGGGCTCCTCAGGCGTTGCCAGATCCAGAGAACTCGGCTTGCGCCAATTGAGATTGCCGACAATGCGGCGGGCGATGGACAAGGCGTGGTGATCGTTCTCGGCCAGATGGTCGGCGACCCCGGAGATGCGCGTATGCACGTCGCCGCCGCCGAGATCCTCGGCACTGACTACCTCTCCGGTGGCAGCTTTGACCAAAGGCGGACCGCCGAGGAAAATGGTGCCCTGGTTGCGGACGATGATGGTTTCGTCGGACATGGCCGGCACATAGGCGCCGCCAGCGGTGCAGGAACCCATGACAACGGCAACCTGCGGGATACCTTGCGCGCTCAGGTGGGCCTGATTGAAGAATATGCGGCCAAAATGGTCGCGGTCGGGAAAGACATCGTCCTGCATGGGCAGGAAAGCGCCCCCGGAATCGACCAGATAGATGCAGGGCAGGCGATTTTGCTGGGCGATTTCCTGCGCCCGAAGATGCTTCTTCACTGTGACCGGATAGTAGGTGCCGCCCTTGACGGTCGCGTCGTTGGCGACGATCACGCATTCGACGCCACTGACGCGGCCGATGCCGGTAACGACACCGCCCGCCGGAACGTCATTGTCATGCATGCCGATGGCCGCCAGCGACGATAGTTCGAGAAACGGCGTGCCGGGATCGAGCAGGCCATTGACCCGATCGCGGACCAGCAGCTTGCCGCGCGCCAAGTGCTTCTGGCGGGCTTCCTCGCAACCGCCGCGACTCACCCGTTCGGTCTTATCGCGCAGTTCATCGACCAATGAACGAAGCGCCGCGGCATTGGCCTTGAAGTCGTCGGCGCGCGGGTTCAGGCTGGATTTGATGACGCTCATGACTTCGCACTCATGAATTCAGAAACCTCCGCTGGCCAGCCACTTTTCGATTTGCGGTAGTCGGTCGGCACCCCAGAACGGTTCACCATCGACGATGATATACGGCGCACCGAATATGCCCTTGGCAATGGCGGCTTCGGTCTCGTTCTTGAGGCGTTCCTTGATGGCGGGGTCATTGAGTGCAGCCGTCATTTCGTCGCGGTCGCTGCCCAGCGATGCAGCGATGTCGAGAACCACACCGACGTCTGCAATGTCGCGGTCATCACAAAAGTAGGCACGAAAAACCGCGTGGGCGAAAGCTCGTGCCTGCTCGCAATCGCGGTCGTGGAGCCAGTAGTAGGCGCGCCCGGCCTGCTGGGTCGCCTTCGGAAAACTGCTCGGTAGGCGGAAAGGCAGGCCGTAATAGCAGGCCGAGCGAGCGAAGTCGCGCTTGCTGTAATCGCCTTTCAGCGGGATTGAGGTCAGCGGCGCGCCACCGGTCTTCGCAAAGGTTGCCCCGAGCAGCATTGGCCGCCACTTCACCTTGCGGCCGTACTTTGTGGCCAGATCGTCGATCAGTTCGCTGGCGAGATACGAATAAGGCGACGAAAAGTCGAAGTAAAACTCGATCGGTTCACTCATGGTTGCCTCCCATTTGAGTTCATTAACCACCAAGACACCATGAACACGAAGATGCACCAAGGAGAAGCAAGAAAGTTTCACTAAGGTTTTCTTGGTGCTCCCTTTGTTTCCTTGGTGTCTTGGTGGTTAAGCTTGTTTCGCCTTTCACTCTATCAACGCCCGGCCGATGACGAGCCGCTGGATGTCGCTGGTGCCTTCATAAATCTGGGTGACGCGGACGTCGCGGTAAATGCGCTCAACCGGGAAATCGGCGACGTAGCCGTAACCGCCGTGAACCTGAATCGCCTCGGAGCAGACTTTTTCCGCCATCTCCGAAGCGAACAGTTTGGCCATGCTCGCTTCCTTCAAACAGGGACGGCCGGCATCGCGCAGGCTGGCGGCATGCCAGACCAGCTGCCGCGCCGCTTCGATCTGCGTTGCCATGTCCGCGAGGCGAAAATTGACGGCTTGATGTTCGATGATGGGCTTGCCGAAAGTTTCGCGCTCCCTCGCATAGGACAGCGCAGCTTCGAAGGCGGCACGGGCCATGCCGACACTTTGGGCGGCGATGCCGATGCGCCCCGCTTCCAGATTGGCCAGGGCGATGCGATAGCCCTCGCCCTGGTTGCCGAGCATGTTGGCGGCATCGACGCGCAAGTTCTCGAAGAGGATCTGCGCCGTATCGGAAGCGTGCTGCCCCATCTTCTCTTCGACGCGCGCCACCACGGAGCCGGGCGCGCCGGTCGGCACGATGAAACAGGAGATACCTTTGCGTCCGGCATTCTTGTCAGTAACGGCAAAGACGATCGCGATGTCGGCGTGCTTGCCGGTCGTTATGAACTGCTTGACGCCGTTGATCACCCATTGTTCGCCGTCTCGAACTGCCGACGTGCGGATCGCCGCAGCATCCGAGCCGGTGTGCGGTTCGGTCAGGCAGAAACAGCCGAGCTGTTCGCCGCGGGCCAGCGGCTTAAGGAAGCGTTCCTTTTGGGCGTCGCTGCCGAACGCGGCAATGGGTCCGCAGACGACCGAATTCTGCACGCTGATGATGGTGGACAACGCCCCGCAGCCCGCGGCAATCTCTTCGAGGGCAACGGCCATGGAAACATAGTCGAGGCCGGCGCCGCCCCATTCTTCCGCGACGACGGCGCCACATACCCCGAGCTGGGCCAGCTCCTGCAGCGCCTCGCGGGGAAAGGTCGAGTTGCGCTCCCAGTCAGCGGCAAACGGCATCAAGCGCTCACGGGCGAAGCTGCGCAGTGTGTCGCGGATCATCTGTTGCGATTCGTTGAGGATCATAGTGCGATTTCTGCGTATTTATGCCAAAAGGCTGCGTCGGCGCGTTACAGCATTTCGACGGCCAGCGCCGTCGCTTCGCCGCCGCCGATGCACAGGCTCGCCACGCCACGGCGACCGCCGGTCTTCTTCAATGCGCCTAGCAGCGTGACGACGATGCGTGCGCCGGAAGCGCCGATGGGATGGCCGAGCGCGCAGGCACCGCCGTGAATATTGACTTTGTCATGCGGCAATTTCAGATCATGCATGGCCGCCATGGTGACGACGGCGAAAGCTTCGTTGATCTCGAAGAGGTCGACCTTGCCGGCGCTCCAGCCGGTCCGGGCGAAGAGCTTTTGCATGGCACCGACCGGCGCGGTTGTAAACAATCCCGGCGCCTGGGCATGGCCGGCATGGCCAACGATTTTCGCCAGCGGTTCGAGGCCCAGCTTTTCGGCTGTCGAAGCGCGCATCAAAACGAGCGCAGCGGCTCCGTCGGAGATCGATGACGCGTTGGCGGCGGTTACCGTGCCATCCTTGCGGAAGGCCGGTTTGAGGCCGGGGATCTTGTCGATCTGCGCCTTCAGCGGCTGCTCGTCGCGCTCGATGATCATTTCGCCCTTGCGCCCGGCCACCGTCACGGCGGCGATTTCCCAAGCGAAGTAACCATCGTTGATGGCCTGTTGCGCGCGGGTGGTCGAGGCAATGGCAAATGCATCCTGGGCGGCACGCGTGAAGCCGTACTGGTCGGCACATTCCTCGGCGAAGGTGCCCATGAGCCTGCCTTTTTGGTATGCATCCTCAAGGCCGTCAAAGAACATATGGTCAAGTGCCTGGGCATGGCCGAGGCGCATACCGGCGCGCGCTTTGGGCAGCAGATACGGGGCGTTGCTCATCGACTCCATGCCGCCGGCCACAATGACATTGGCACTGCCGGCGACGAGCAGGTCATGCGCCAGCATGGTCGCTTTCATGCCGGATCCGCAGACCTTGGAAACCGTGGTGCACAGCGCGCCCAAGGGCAGGCCGGCACCGATCGCGGCCTGCCGTGCCGGGGCTTGCCCGATACCCGCCGAGAGCACGTTGCCCATAAGAACTTCATCGATCTGCCCAGGTTCGATGCCGGCCCGCTCGACCGCCGCCTTGATGGCCACCGCACCTAACTGAGGGGCGGCGAGCGAAGCGAAGTCGCCCTGAAAACCACCCATCGGCGTGCGGGCAACGGAAACAATGACAACAGGATCTGTCATGACCAATTTTCCCTCAGCGATTTGCAGAAATTATTTCCAGCGATTGACGGTAAGCGGCCGGCCAGGCGTCGTGGGCGTCGACCGAAATATTCAGATCGCGCGCCAGACCATCCTTGAGGCCATACACCCAGCCATGCACGGTCAACTCCTGGCCACGCAACCAGGCGTCCTGCAGCACCGTGGTTCGGCAGACATTGACGACCTGCTCGATGACATTGAGCTCGCAGAGGCGATCCAGTCGCTCCTCCGGCCGAGCGCCGCTGAGCAGTTGGGCGTGATGCAGATTGACGTTGCCGATCTGGCGCAGCCAGTTGTCGGCGAGGCCGACGCGCCGTTCATCGAGCACTGCCTTGACGCCGCTGCAGCCGTAATGGCCGACCACGATGATGTGCTTGACGCGGAGCAGATCAACCGCAAATTCGATCACCGACAGGCAGTTGAGATCGGTCTGCGCGACGACGTTGCCGATATTGCGATGGACGAAGACTTCGCCCGGCGCCAGACCGGTGATCTCGTTGGCCGGCACGCGACTGTCGGAACAGCCGATCCACAGGTATTCCGGTGCCTGTTGATGGGCGAGTCGATCAAAGAAACCGGGATCCTGCCGGCGCATCTGCGCCGACCAGGCCCGATTGTTTTCAAACAGGTGCTCGAGCGGAGCTGTCACGTGGTCTCAGCAAAAAGTTCGCGGCCGATCAGCATACGACGAATCTCCGAGGTGCCGGCGCCGATCTCGTAGAGTTTGGCGTCGCGCCACAGGCGGCCGGCCGGATAGTCGTTGATGTAGCCATTGCCGCCGAGTACCTGGATCGCTTCACCGGCCATCCAGGTGGCTTTCTCCGCCGAGTAGAGGATCGCGCCCGCCGCATCCTTGCGGAGACGGCGCGGATCGCCGCCCTTCTTGTCGCAGTTTTTTCCAACCGCATAGACGTAAGCGCGGCAGGCCATGAACGTCGAATAGAGGTCGGCGAGCTTGCCTTGCATGAGCTGGAATTCGCCGATCGGCTGGTCGAACTGTTTGCGTTCATGTACATACGGCAGGACGACGTCCATGCAGGCTGCCATGATGCCGAGCGGACCACCCGAGAGCACGGCGCGTTCGAAGTCGAGGCCGCTCATCAGCACGCGGACGCCGCCGCCGACTTCGCCCAGCACGTTCTCGGCGGGCACTTCACAATCGTCGAAGAACAACGGGTAGGTGTTGGAACCGCGCATGCCGAGTTTGTCGAGGTGGCTGCCGTGGCTGAATCCCGCAAAACCTTTTTCGACGATGAAGGCGGTGATGCCCTTTGCGCCGGCATTGGCGTCGGTCCGCGCATAAACGACCAGCGTATCGGCATCGCCGCCATTGGTGATCCACATCTTGGAACCATTCAGCACATACCGGTCGCCTTTGCGCTCGGCGCGGAGTTTCATCGAGACCACGTCGGAACCGGCATTCGGTTCGGACATCGCCAGCGCGCCGACCTGCTCGCCGCTGATGAGTCCGGGAAGGTATTTATGCTTTTGCGCCGCCGTGCCGTTGCGGCGGATCTGGTTCACGCAGAGGTTCGAATGGGCGCCATAGGACAGGCCGACCGAAGCCGAAGCGCGGGAGATTTCCTCCATTGCTACGATGTGCGCGGCATAGCCCAGCGCCGTACCACCGTACTCTTCCTCGGCGGTCATGCCGAGCAGGCCCATGTCGCCGAACTTCTTCCACAAGTCGGTCGGGAATTCGTTGTCGCGGTCGATTTGCGCAGCCCGCGGGGCGATCTCTGCGGCGGCGAAGCGCGCCACGCTATCGCGCAACATGTCGATGTCTTCGCCAAGGTCGAAATCAAGGCCGAACATGCTCATGGGTTTTTCTCCGTCGATTTTCCATGCATGGTCATCAAGGTCTGCTGCATGGTGGCGCAATGGGTGATTCTGTCGTTCTTTATGACATAAACCTCACCGCGGGCGATGACCAGATTCTTGCCCGACTTGAGCACCTCGCCGGTGCCAATGAGCAGATCGCCATCAGCCGGCGACATCAGGTTGAGCTTGAATTCAACGGAGAGCACATCGCTGCCGGCGGGCATCAGCGTGAATCCGGCATAGCCACCGGCGCTATCCACCACCGTGCTGATGATCCCGGCATGAAAAAAGCCATTCTGCTGGGACAGGTCGTCGCGGAAGGGCAAGCGGATTTCACAAAACCCCGGGCGCAGTTCGGCGAGGCGTGCGCCGATCAGATCCATGACCTTTTGCCGGGCAAAGCTGGCGCGAACCCGCGCTTCCCATTCGCGATCTCTTGGCTCGAAGGTGCGCTGCACCGGCAATGTAATTTCGTTCATCTTTGGCCCTATTTCTGCCGGTTGATCCTACGAGCGACTGCAACGAATTCATCAGGGAAGTCGTCTTGGTCATGCAACTAGTTTTGTCTTGTTGCAATGCAGCATCGCTGGAATGGTTTAAGGTAGAATAGTTCGTTTAATTTTCTGCCCAAGGTGTCTAAGGTCTAAGATGCCTAATGTTCCGAGGGTGCTGAAGTTAAGCAGATTTCTCAAACTGAAGCAATTCGGTCAATAGCTCAGGGAAGCGCATTGCAGCTGACTTATCCATTCCCCGATCCACCTCCGCTTGCCACGACACTGGAAGTCGCCGGCGGCGTGCGCTGGCTGCGCATGCCGCTGCCATTTGCTTTGAACCATATCAACCTTTGGCTGATCGCCGACGGCGATCAATGGTCGGCGGTCGATGCCGGCCTGGCAACCACTGCCACCAAAGATGCGTGGAGTGATCTGTTGCCAAGTTTCCGTTTGAACCGCCTGATCGTGACTCATTTTCATCCGGACCATCTCGGTCTGGCGACTTGGCTGGAAGAGGAGACCGGCGCTCCTCTTCTGATCAGCCAGTCCGAATATCAATGCGCTTTGCTTGTCCACACCCAGGCGCCGGGCTATTCGGTTGCGGCAACCCTCGAATTGTTTCGGCGCCACGGTCTTGATGAAGCGAAGCTTCAGTCGATCGAGGTGCGCGGCAATGCCTATCGCCTCGGTGTACCCGAAATCCCGCGTAGCTTCAGCCGCTTGCGCGATGGAATGGCGATCAACATTGGCGGAAATGACTGGCGTGTCATCGCCGGTTTCGGCCATTCGCCGGAGCATTGCAGCCTCTACGCCGAGTCTATTGGCGTACTCATTTCCGGCGACATGCTGCTGCCGAGAATTTCCACCAATGTGCCAGTCGCCGCGGTCATGCCCGACGGCGACCCTCTGGCCGATTTTCTCGACTCGATCGAAAAGCTGCGCGAGCTGCCCGCCGATACGTTGGTGCTGCCGGCCCACGGCACTCCTTTTCGCGGCATCGCCGCGCGCGTAAATGCGCTGCAGGCCCACCACCGTGAGCGCTGCGAGAACCTGCTGCGAGCTTGCGCAACGCCAAGAACGGCAGCGGAACTCGTCCCGGTCCTGTTCGATCGGGCCATCGACGACGCACACCAGTGTTTCTTTGCCATGGGCGAGGCCATCGCTCACCTGAATTACCTTGAACATCGGCGCCGCGTCGGGCGCAGCGAAGAGAACGGCATCATCCGATTTGTCACGCACTGAACCAGGAGTCGACCATGTCTGCACCAGCCCAGGAAAAATCCACCGAACTTCCCGATCCCAAGGAAGTTGCCAAGACGTATGCCGAGGTCGCACAGCGCGCATCGAAGATGATTGCCGAACATATGCAGCGGCAGATGAAGAAAGGTGTCGGCGCGCCGGCTGACGAACTAGGAATCGCCCAGGCCTTCATGGACATGATGGCGAAGATGCTCGCCAACCCGTACCAGCTGGCGCAATCGCAGATGAACCTGGTCTGGGACTATTTTTCGCTGTGGCAGCATTCGATGCTGCGTTTCGTCGGAATGGGTGCGGAACCGATTGCGGCGCCGGCCAAGGGCGACAATCGTTTCAAGGACGCCGAATGGGAGCAGCACTTCCTCTTCGATTTCGTCAAGCAGTCTTACTTGATCACGGCGCGCCATATCCACGATTCCGTTTCGCGGGTCGAAGGCCTGGACCTGAACACCCAGAAGAAGGTGAACTTCTTCACCCGCCAATTCATCGACGCCCTGTCGCCGTCAAATTTCGCCATGACCAATCCCGAGGTCTTCCGCGAGACCGTCAAGAGCCACGGCCAGAACCTGGTCAAGGGCTTCAACAACCTGCTTCGCGATATCGAGGAGGGCGAAGGGCAGTTGCGCGTCAAGATGACCGATCCCACCGCCTTCGAACTCGGCAGGAACGTGGCGACGACGCCGGGCAAAGTCATCTTCCAGAACGAGATGATCCAGTTGCTGCAGTTCAATCCGACCACCAAGAATCAATTCAAGAAGCCGCTACTGATCGTGCCGCCGTGGATCAACAAGTACTACATACTCGACCTGCGCGAAAAGAATTCCTACATCAAATGGGCGACCGATCAAGGCCACACCGTCTTTGTCATGTCCTGGGTCAATCCCGACGAACGCCTTGCCGAGAAGAGCTTCGATGCCTACCTGACCGATGGCACACTGGCAGCCGTTGACGCCGTTGTTGCGCAGACCGGTGAACAGGAAATCAACGCCGTCGGCTATTGCCTGGGCGGCACGCTGCTCGCCGCCACGGTCGCCTACATGGCCGCAAAGAAAGACAAGCGCATCGCCTCTGCGACCTTCTTCACGACCATGCTCGACTTCTCGTTTCCTGGGGAATTGGGCGTATTCATTGACGAGCAACAAGTGTCCAGCCTGGAGCGCAAGATGGCCGAACGTGGCTTCCTCGAAGGTTCGGAAATGGCCGGCACCTTCAACATGCTGCGCGCCAACGACCTGATCTGGTCGTTCGTGGTAAACAATTATCTGATGGGCAAGGACCCATTCCCGTTCGATCTGCTCTTCTGGAACTCGGATTCGACTCGCATGCCGTACAAGATGCACAGTTTCTACCTGCGCACCATGTACATGCAAAATTTGCTCAAGGAACCGGGCGGCATCGTGCTCAACGACACGCCGATCGATCTGGGCAAGGTCAAGATTCCCTGCTATTTCATTTCCGCCCTCGAAGACCACATCGCACCGTGGAAGAGTACCTACATGGGCGCCACCTGTATGGGCGGCCCGGTGCGCTTCGTGCTCGGCGGCTCCGGCCACATCGCCGGCATCATCAATCCGCCGGTTGCCAATAAATATGGCTACTGGGTCAATCCGGGCAAGACCCTGCCGGACACCGCCGATGAATGGTTCGCCGGCGTCGGGCAGAACGACGGTTCCTGGTGGACCGATTGGCAGAAGTGGGTAGGCAACATGAATGGCGAGCAAATGGTTGCCGCCCGCGATCCCGCCAAAGGCAAGCTCAAAGCGCTGGAAGATGCGCCGGGCTCATTCGTCAAATTCCGCCTGGATATGCAGAAGAAAAAGGCGTGACGGTATTCCCCGATTTGCATCAAGTCCGCTTCAAGAATGCCTCGAAACCTTCCAATGAGACAGGCCGGCTGAACAGGTAGCCCTGATAGGCATAGCAACCGTGATTGGCCAGAAAATCGCGTTGTCCTTGTGTCTCCACGCCTTCGGCAATGACCGTAAGACCAAGGCTGTGGCCAAGCGCTACGACAGTCTTGGCGATGGCGGCATCGTTCGGCTCGCTAAGGACATGCCGGACAAAAGACTGGTCGATCTTCAGTTGATCGAGCGGCAAACGTTTCAAGTAGGAAAGAGAAGAATAGCCGGTGCCGAAATCGTCCATTGAAAAACCCACGCCATGGACTTTCAGCGCCATCATCTTGGCGATGATGTCCTCGGCATTATCCAGCAGCAGGCTCTCGGTCAGTTCCAGCTTGAGCTTGTCCGGCGGGGCGCCGGTATGCGCGATCACAGCCAGTACCTGATCGACAAAGTTTGGCAGGCGCAATTGCCGGGCGCTGACGTTTACTGCCAGGGTAATGTGCGCCGTATTGGGCCATATCGACCAGGCGGCGAGGGCCCGGCAGGCATGCTCCAGTACCCAGTGACCGAGAGGCAGAATCAGACCGGTTTCCTCGGCGAGGTGAATGAACTCTGCCGGTGAAACCAGTCCTCGCTCGGGGTGCTGCCAGCGCACCAGTGCCTCGGCACCGATGACACTGCTGGATGCATCGACCTGTGGCTGAAAGTGCAGAACGAACTGCGCGTCCACGACCGCCTTGCGCAGATCGCGTTCCAGCAACGCCCGCATCGCCACGGCCGCCTGCATGTCGGGGTCGAAAAAGCGCAGGGCATCACGCCCGGCGGCCTTGGCCTGATACATCGCCGTGTCAGCACGCCGCATCAGCTCCTCCACAGGGACGGATTGATCGTGAAACAGCGTGATGCCAATACTCGACGTGCAATGATGGCTATAGTGGTTCAACTCGTTCTCGCCGGGAGCCGGATCAAGCAGATAGGGCTGGTTCAGCTGGAACTGGATCTTTAACGCCACACGTTCTGCCTGAATTACGGCGTTTTCGGAATCGTCGAGATCCTGGAGAATCACCACGAACTCGTCGCCGCCCAGTCGAGCCACCGTGTCGAATTCACGGATCGAGGCTTCTAGTCGGGCGGCGACCTCGCGCAAGAGCGAGATGAAACTCACCAATGTGGCGCGGTCCAGCCTTTCCGATGAATTGCTCAAGGATTACAA
>CAISUK010000655.1 GCA_903888645.1 uncultured Pseudomonadota bacterium
CGGCATCCTCGATGGCGCGGACGCCCGAGCCAAAATTGACGCCGGCGCTGCGCTAATTCAGATCTACAGCGGGCTGATCTACCGCGGCCCGGAACTGGTGCCCGAGTGCGTTGCGGCTACACGCTGGTGAAGTAACCACGGGCAAAACGCGGGCAACCGCGGAACGCTACTTGCCAGCGTTGAGCAAGCCCTGCCAGCGTTTCCACTCATCGACGCAGGCCTCTGGAATATCGTTGGTGGCGGGTTCGACCAGGCAGCTGAACGGCGCCAGCGCCTGGGCCACACGCACCCCGCCGGCCAGGCAATCGAGCAGGCCGCGCCCTGATCCTTGGGCACTTCCACCCACGGCGTCGCGAATCGCTTCGGGAAAACCGTTGCGTGTCAGAAAGAGTTCGCTGACGCGGCGAATCGCGCAGGGAAACGCCGCACGCAGCAGTTTTGCTTTTGCCGCCGTATCGGCCCTGGCACTCTGCTCGGCATAGCGACTCATCAAACCGGGGAACGTCTCGGCAACCGCCAGCCAACCGATGCCCGAGACCAGGCCGGTCGTAAATACGTCGTCGGCCATCCCCGCATCGAGTTCATATATTGGCATCAAGCCGCGCATGGCCGCCCCGGTGGCAATCGCATTGCGCCAATACGCTTCATATGGAAAGGCGGCGCAGGCGCCTTTGCGATAGCGCGCCATCATGTCGGCGATGAAGACAATACGCTGAACGAAGGTGGTACCCAGACGCTGTACCGCATGCGGTACCGACGCCGTCCGCGCGGTTCCGGCGAAATTCGCGGCATTGGCATAATTGATGACCGATGCAGACAGCACCGGGTCGATCTGAATCGCCGCCGCCAAGGCCCGCATGTCGCCGCTCCGCGCGGCGGCATCGACCTTCCTGAACAACGCGCCCGGTGCCGGCAGATTGTTGTGGTACTCGATGGCATCGAGAAATACCCGCATCGACGGCGTCTCTTCATCGACGATCGGTTCGTCAACGATGCAAGAGAGCATCTGCAGGGCGGTTTCGCCGACCGGTCCGAACTCGCTGCAGAAGGCATCCACACTCAATCCCCCAGCATACCGCTGAATGCCGATGGCGGGCGTCCCATCGCCGGGAAGTCCCTGCCAGGTCGGCAGTGCCTCGAAAAAACGGCCCCAGGCATCGATGACCGTCCAGCGCAAATTAGCTGGCCTGCCCAGCGCCTCGAAGACATGGCGGATCACGGCTGGCGCCATCTGCTCGATGGGTTGCCCCGGGTCGTGGCGCGGATCGCAGCCCATCGCCACGAGTGCCGGGTGACCTTCGCTGGCCGGAACAAACGCTGCGACGATGCCGTCGCCGGGCGCCGCCTGAGCCTCAGGCAAATTGGGCACACTCAACTTGAAGGTGAGCGGTGTCATGGACTCGGTCTCCGCAGGCAAAGATGGTTCAATGGCATGAAAGGAACGATTCTACACGGGGGCTCAGTCGAATCGCATGCAGACCAATCCAGCACGGGCCTTGTGGTTGTTTGCGGCGGGGCAATCGGCGATAATCGCCGGCTCGTTCCAGCGCCTGCGCGCGCCCGCAGCACGGTTTCCATGATCAGCTACCTGTTTATCCTACTCGGCGCCGTTCTTGTGAACAACGTCGTTCTCGTTCGCATTCTCGGCCTGTGTCCGTTCATGGGCGTCTCCAAGAAGCTGGAGACGGCCGTCGGCATGGGCGCGGCGACAACCTTCGTGCTGACGCTCGGTTGCGGCACCAGCGCCGTGCTGGACACCTGGCTGCTGATCCCCTACAACCTCGAATAC
>CAISUK010000656.1 GCA_903888645.1 uncultured Pseudomonadota bacterium
ATATTCGAGCCGGGTGAAGGCTAGCTGGCGAGCCATGGCGATACCGCGGCCGTTGGGATCGAAGGCGCGAGCCGGATCAAAATCGAGAAAAGACCGCGAGTCGAAGCCGCCGCCGCGATCGGTGACGACGAATCGGATCCCCTCATTGTCGCGGCTCATGCTGACCGTGGCGCGGCGATCGCGAAACGCCGGCAGCAACAAGCGCCGTTCGACCTCTTCACGCCAGCGGTCCTCTTGCTTCAGGCGCAATTTCTCGCGATACGAGATGCCGAGGTTGCCATGCTCGATCGCATTGACCAGCAGTTCTGCCAGCCCCATGGCTGCTGTCGTCGGAACCGGGCACTGCGCTGCCAATAAAGCAGCCAGACGCTCGGCTTCCTCGAGCGTCGAAAATTCATAGTCATGCCCGGCCATCGCCAGGTTGGCGGTTTCCTGTTCGCGACGCTGCCGGCCGACTTCCGCAACGAGGTTACGCTCGCGGCGCAGATCTTCAATGGCGGCCCAGACAATACCGAGCAGCGCCTTGGCCAGAAACGGTTTGGTCAGATAGTAATACGCGCCGGCCGCCAAGCCCTCGCGGATCTGCGCCGGGGCAATCGCCGCGGTCTGCATGATCACCGGCAGCAAAGCGTAGCGGGATTCGCTCTTGACTCTGCGCAATACCTCGATGCCGTCGATGTCGGGCATCATCCGGTCGAGAATCAGGACGTCATAATTCACGTCGGTATTCGAAAGAAGCCGCCAGGCCGACTCGCCGTCTTCGGCATAGTCGAGTGCGAACGGTTGGCCGGCGAGGAACTCGCCGACGATATCCCGGTTCGTGGAATCGTCATCAACGACGAGTAGCCGCCACTGGCTCATGTTTGCTCTCCGCGGATACGTGTTTCGTTAAGCGGCAGCAGCACCTCGAAGGTAGCGCCACCATCGATATTATTGCGCGCGCGAATGCTGCCAAGGTGACCGATGACGATTTCCCGGCTGATCGCCAGACCGAGTCCGGTACCACCGGCAAAGGTGCGCGTACTCGAGCTTTGTACGAACTTGTCGAAAATGCTTTCGAGTTCGCCTTCCGGAATGCCAATGCCATGATCTCGGACTTCGATGCAAATCGCCGGCTGCAGCCGTGGCTGATCGCCGGCACGGCGTCCGGCGGGCAATTGGGCATCGCTCAGACGCAACCTGATGACACCGCCATCCGGCGTAAACTTGATGGCATTGCCCAGGAGATTGCGTAGTACCTGGCCGATGCGCTGGCGATCGACAAAGGCAACATGATCGCTCGCACGCGGCTCAACGAGCACGTCGAGTTGCTTCGACCCGGCCAGCGTTTCGAGTTCGGCCACGATGTCTTCGGCGAGTTCGCGGATGTCGGTCGTTTCAGGACTAAAGCTCATGCGCCCGGCCTCGAGACGGGACAGATCGAGCAGATCGTCGACCAGATGCAGCAAGCGACCGCCGGCCGCGGTAATACGTTCAAAGTAATCGCGAACTTTTTCCGCTGGCAGTTGTTCAAGCCGGGTTTCGCCGAGATTGGCAAAACTTAGAATGGCGTGCAGCGGCGTCCGCAACTCGTGCGACATATTGGTGAGAAATTCAGACTTTGCCAGATTGGCCCTTTCCGCCGCCTCTTTGGCGTGGAGCAGACCAAGGGTTCGCTGTGCGACCTTGGCCCGCAAATGATCGCGATGTTCTGTCAACTCTGCCTCGGCCCGATTGCGTTCGGTGACATCCAGACTCATCGCAAAAATTTCTTGTGCCTGGCCTTCGTCGACCACGGGAAACAGCGTCATTTCGAGCCAAACTTTACGACCGTCGGGACGGACAACGCTGACTTTGCCGATCGCCTCCGTACTACCGTCAGCGCCTACGCGCTCGATCGCCTCACGGACGCGGCGCCGATTCTCTTCGCTGCCCATGACCGTGTCGAGCCCAAACCCCAGGAGCTGGCCGCCGCTCACGCCAAACATCGCTTCGGCTGCATGGTTCCACAAAAACACGCTGCCATCCAGATGCAGGCCGGCGATCGCCACCATGGGCGCTTCGCCGACAATCGCCTGAAAGCGAGCCAGCGAAGCCCGCACTTCGGTAATGTCGGAATGCACGCTGATCAGCATGGGCTCGTCGTCCGGCCCCTCGATGCGCCGCTTCTTGACGATGTGCGAGCGTTTGCGGCCGCGTTCATCGAGGAATGAGATTTCGGCCACCGCCAGGCGATTGCTGGCAAAAGCATCGCGGTCAGCCGCCTCGACCAGCTCCGCCACCGCCAGCGGCGACAATTCTCTGGTAGTCGCGCCGATAACCTGCGGCAGCGGCTTGCCAATCAAATCGGCATACGCCTGGTTGGCCAGGACCAGCCGACTATCGAGATCCTTGACAGCGAAGGCGTCCGGACTCTGGTCGATGACCCGCAGCAGAAAGGCGCGATAGCCTTCGACGCGGCTGAGGGCGGTGCGCTCTCCCGCCGCACTTTTCGCCAGATCCGCAGTCAATTCGCGGGCCCGCTCCTCGGTGCGCTGGCGGGCCATGGTCATCTGTTCCACTAATACCGACAGCATCAAACTGAGCAGTATCCCGGCTAATCCCGCCAAACTCGAGCGGCGACCTGCGGGGTATCGCGCCGCCGAGGGCGCTTCGCGAAATTCGAGTTGCCAAATCCGCCCACCGGCAGACAGCTTGGTTAGGGCAGAGAAGCGGGGCGGCCCTGCCCAGTCATCAGCAGCGCCCTCCGACAAAGTGTCAGGAACTGCAGTGTCCGTGACATCGCTGACGCGGTACAGCAAACCGCTACGCAACGCATCAGCGCGCACCGGTGCAAGCAGATCGTCGACACGAAAAGCCGCCAGCGCAAAACCTTGGATGCCGCGACGCCGCTCGTCGACGCCGCCGATCGGCGCCCCGGGCCGATAAACCGGCAGGAAGAGCAGTACACCCGGCGCCTTGGTGTTGGCCCCGTCACGATCCACCACCAGTGTCAATCCGCCCGTCATGCTCAGCAGGTTAAGGTCTCGCGCGCGCTCGAGCGCCTCGCGGCGCTTCGCGTCGCTGAGCAGATCAAAGCCGAAACCGCGCCGATTGATCGCATCAAATGGCTCGACAAAAACATTGACGATGTATTGAGGGCGCAGTCCATCAGGGCGGATTGCATAGTCGGGAAAGCCTTCGAGGCGAATCCTATCCTGGTGCCGTGCAACTTCAGCAGCATTGACGACTTGGGCATAGGCAATCGCCTGCAATGCCGGAAGGTTGCGCCGCCAATCGAGGTGCGCCAGATAATTGCGAAATGTTTCTCGCGCCGGCGCGGCGGCCTCGAGCAGCCCGGCGACCCCGCCCAGGGTATCGGTATAGACCAGCAGCAAATCCTGAACTTGCCCGGTAAGGTGGCGGACATTCGCGGAAAAGTCCTCTCCTGCGGCTGTCTCCTCGGCTTGGCGCAATTGCCACCAGCCCAGACCGGTCAGGCTCAGGCACAGGACCAGCACAGCAACGAAAATGCGGCCTCGCGCGGCGGAAATAACCGTCTGTTCACCCGTTGATGTCATGCGCCACACCGTGCCGTTCGACCACCTGCCTGCCCCCACCACAGTTCTGGCGGCCCCGGCGGCAGAGTATAGCCGCGGAGGCGCTGCTCGGAGCTTGCGCCTTGACGAGAAACAACAGGCTTTTCAATCCCGCCACCCACTCCAGCATCAGCAACCGGCACTGAGCCTATTGCTGCAAGGCATATTCAGCAATGGCCGCAATGACAGCCGGCGCATCGCCCACCGGCGGCGCAATGCGAATATTCAAGTGCGGATGCCGATCCAGGGCAGCAGCAGCCTGTTGCGGCAGATCGCGCTGCAGGTGACTGCCGGCAGCAATGAAAGCCGGCACGATGACAATTTCGCCGGCATCGGCGAGCGCGTCTACCGCCTCGTCCAGTGTCGGTCGCAGCCTTTCGAGAAAAGCCAGTTCGACGCGCACCGTCGGATCGAGCGCGCGAATGGCCGCCTGCATGCGCCGCAGCGGCTCGGCCCAGGCCGGATCGCGCGAGCCATGGGCGAACAGGATGATGGCTTTCATTGATGCGCCTCCTGCGTTCGCGCATTGATGCAAGCGTTGCTATGGTTTTCGACTGGCATGGACAGATACCGGGAAAGATGACGCATCAATTATTGCGTTTTTCGCCAAGGAGGCGCTGCTGCATTACCCTTATCATTGTCGGTTATCCGAACTTCATTGTTGGCTGTGCGCCGATGTCTTGCAACAGAAACTTTGCAACGACAAGTATTATCGCCGCTGCCGCGATTATCCTGGCATGGCTGCCGGGCAGCGCCATGGCCTACGAGGATACCCCGACAGCGATCGAATTCCGTCAGCAGGAACGTGAAACGCAGTTGGCCATCGAGAAATGGCGCGCCATCGCCGCCGAACTTGGCGAACCGTTGATCGTCGCTGTGCCAACACCCAACGTGGTTGTTTTTACCGCGAGTCGCGACGCGCAGCAGTTGCGGGAATTGCGCGACACCGTCGAGACTTTGGCGGAGCACGAGGAGCGTCCTGTTTCTCGTCACATGTTTACCTGGCATCGAGATGGCTGGCGCCTTCTGGAATCGCTTGATTAATTTACGGTCCCCAGTGGAAAGCCAATCTCGGCGATAAAACCACCGGCGTCGCCATTGCGCAGGCTAAGACTTCCGCCGTGATCCTCGGCAATTCTCGCGGCGATAACCAGGCCGAGCCCGCAGTGCCCTTTGCCCCGGCGAGAATTGTCGAGGCGGGCAAACGGACGCATGGCGCGACCGATCTGGCTGGCCTCGATGCCACTTCCCGCATCCTCGACGGCAATGCTTACCGCCTCGCCAGCGCAGGAGCAGCGCACCAGGATCGGCCGCTGGCCATATTCCAAGGCATTTTCGACCAGATTGATCAGCGCCCGACGCAGGGAATCGGCGCGCAACGGAACGATGGCGCCGGCCGGAGCGGAAGTCACCGCCACACCTTGCACCGCGTAGGGCGCCAACACTTCGTCGAGGAAAAGGCCGATGTCGCGGTCAGTATACGGTTCGCCATCGCCACCGCGCGCATACACCAGAAACTGCTCGGTAATCCGCTCGATGTCGGCCAGATTCTGTTCCATCTCGGCATGGCGTGTCCCCTCCGCCAACTCCATCAACAGGCGTAAGCGGGTGATCGGCGTGCGCAGATCATGGGCGACACCGGCCAGCATCGTCGCACGGTCTTCCTCATAGATGCGCAGACGTTCGACCATGTCGTTATAGCGTTCGCCGAGGATGCGGATTTCGCCACCGCCGGCGACCGGAAGCATCACCAGTCGATTGCCCTTGCCGACGGCTTCGAGCGCCTTGCCAAGGCGCTTGAGCGGCCGTTGCACCTGCCAGAGCAGCAACATGCCGCCGGCAAAGAACACGGCGAAACCGACCAGCGACACCGGCAGCATGCTTTCGACATGGCGTGGCCGCGGCCGCGGCGCCGCCATGAACAACCACTGCGGCTGCCCGTCGGGCACGCGCAGATCGATCCACAGACCAGGGTCGGGCGCCTCGACGGAAATGACATTCACATTGCGGCCCAATTCGTCTTCGAGGCCGTCGCGAATGCGCGTAAGCCTTTGCTCAACGTCGGGCCCGGGCGCGGCCGTTGTCGGCGGGGGTGACGACGCCAAACGCAGGGCTTTGAGGGCAGGAAATTCCGCGGCCGGACGTGCCTGGAGCAACTCTTCAACCAGCCGCACCTGCGCCGCCAGAGTGCGGGCAAAATTGCCGGTGCGCGTCTCCTCCAGATGAGAGAGGAAAAGCACATACATCGTCGCGTAACTGGCGCCCATTGCCAGCAGCAGCACCAGCACC
>CAISUK010000657.1 GCA_903888645.1 uncultured Pseudomonadota bacterium
CGTCACGCCTCAAGCCAAACCTAAAGCTCCACCCAAAGCACCAGCCGTCGTCAAAACCAAAGACGACAAACTGGCTTTCGTTGTCGCCAATTTGAAGCAGCGAGGCAATTCCAAGCCGCGCACTCTCAAGACGCTTACAAGCACTGTTGCCTCGCTTTACCCGAAAGGTGTGTCCAAATCAGAGTTGGCTACATTGCTCCAGCAATTGCAATCAACAGGCAAGGTCATCGTCAAAGAAAACAAGGTAACTTATGCGCTTTGAATCACCAGCTTCTAACCCGGCGCTCAACCTCGCTCCCTTCGGTCGCTGGACGCTGCGCGATAAAGCCGCGCAGCGCCGGTTAGCTCTACGTTGGGCGTCTTGAAAGGTGTTCCCATGGCAGATACTCGTGTTCAGTTAGAAGTTGAAGATTGGGTTCGTAAGAATTGGATGCGGACGACAATTGGAGCCACGTTCTCACGAGAACGACTACGTTTATCCTCCGGCGGCATATTTGACTTCGATGCCGTTAGCACCAACAGAGATATTGTTTCCGTCATTTCCACCAGCGGCGCTCGAACTTCTGGCGGAAACCTGGCAATTGGGAAGTTCCACAAGATTCGTTCTGACATTTTGTTTCTCACGCTTGTCAGTGCAAAGAGGCGGCTCGTGGTCTTGACAGAGAAGGACATGTTCGACCAATGCCAAAAGGAAAAGGAGGCTGGGCGAGTACCGCAAGACATCGAGTTTCTCTGCGCCGAGATACCGGCTGAACTCAGGGACCAGTTGGTTACTGCGAGGGAGAAGTCCTCTCGTGAAGTTCGCAAGTAGTTGCGCACAGACGCCCAACCCGGCAGTCGAGCGGACCTGCGCGAAAAGCCGCTCAGGCCGCTCACCTCTACGTTGGGCGTCACAAACATGAAACTGAATCCATCATTGGAGAAACTATTGGCGCCTGCCTACGCGCCATGCTCAGGATTCTCAGGCGCGTGCCGCGAAATGCGGTGGAACTTATCGAAGGGGCATGTGCCAAGAGGTTTCCTTGGCGCAGCAGGCGCACTCACAGAGATCGAATTGGTTTTCGTATTTGCAGAACCAGGTGATCCCCATGAAGGTGAAACGCATGAAGGACTCACTTCAGCCTACCGTTACGCCACATTCGCTTTTGATACTGGCAAAGACCAATTCCACAGAAATGTTCGCACCATTCTCGATTCATGCTGGCCGGAATTGACGTTCGATGAACAGATGAAGAAAGTGTGGATGACAGAATCTGTTCTATGTTCCGCCATGAAAGAAGGCGGCTCAGTCAGCACCGCTACGACAGGCGAGTGTGGTAGGCGGTATCTGGCCAAGCAGTTAGAGTTGCTGCCACAGGCATTGGTGGTGGCGCTTGGAAGCAAAGCTCAGAAACGCTTGCGCTCAATCGGCTTCACTGATTTCTTGCCTGCTTTTGCCGTCGCCCCCCCGGGCTGCAATTTTGCTGGGGCAAAGGAATCATGGGTGCACATCCCTATCGAACTTCGCCGCAAGCGTGAGGCCCAACAAGGCGCTCCAGCGGGACGCTCCGCCGGCAAGCCGGCTCCGCGCCCCTGAGCTCCACGTTCGGCGTCATGACCTCAAAACTCAGCACGATGGAGGCATTGGCCGCACTGATCCCGCCTAGCCTTCTCTCGCGATCAGGCAAAGTGTTCTACTCGGGTCGCCGGGCGTTTGCTTCTCCATCCCGGCTTTACGTGCTGGGCGTTAACCCCGGCGGTGACCCTACGAACCACGACACCGAAACTGTCGGCACCCATACCTCCGCTGTGCTGTGTTCGTTCCCTGAAGATTGGTCTGCTTATCGAGATGAGTCTTGGGAGGGATTCACCCCAGGAAGTTACGGCATGGCCCCTCGCGTGCTTCATCTGCTCACTGGGCTAGACCTTAACCCTGGATCTGTTCCTTGTAGCAACTTGGTCTTTGCCCGCTCGAGCCGTGAGGCTGACATTCGAAACGAAATGCACTCGCTCGCGGATCAATGCTGGAACTTCCATGCTCACGCAATTTATCGGTTGAGGCCTCGTGTGGTTCTTTGCTTTGGCAAGACCGCAGGCAACTATGTCCGTCGTAGAGTTGGCGCCAACAAACTGACTGCTGAGTTCATCGAACAAAACAATCGGCGGTGGCGAAGCCAAGTATTTGCTTCCCCTGCTGGCCTAAAGGTTGCTGTGGCTACGCATCCCAGCATCGCAGACTGGTGCGCTGCTGCAACTGATCCAACAACACTGGTGCGTGAGGCACTTAAATGACGCCGAACCCATCATTCCACCGGACCTGCGCGAAAAGCCGCGCAGGCCAGTGAATTCAGACGTTAGAGATCATGTTGCTACGTCTACTCATACTTGTTGGAGCGTTATTATTTGCCCAGGCCGCCAGTGCGTGGAATACTCCGATGGACGCCATACAACATTTCCTCAAGTTTGAACTTGATGGCGGACGGCTCAAATCATGGACTTTTGGCAAGTACCTCGCGGTCAGAGACGGCGAATACGATGAGCCCGGCTGGGATGTGGTAGCCCTCATTGAGAGCTACAAAATTCAAAATCTCTCCTGCTCTGGGGAAAGCTGCACAGCTCGCGTCAGTTTTCAGTTTGTTCCTACTAAGACGCTTACGTTCAAAGACATTTTTTCTCATCCCGATGGAGGCACCGAGATTGTTGAGTACAAAATTGTTCAATCAAATAGCCAGTGGCTGCTGGAGCCCAGCGATGCGTCGCCCAAGGTTTATCTCAGCACTTACAAGCGACTTGGCAGGAAATGATCTCTAACGAATAAGGTTAGATCGTGATCGCGAAGCGAGCCACGATCTGAACCGTTTGTTGGACGAGCCCGGTCCTGAGGGGCGATTGGGCCGCACAGTAGA
>CAISUK010000658.1 GCA_903888645.1 uncultured Pseudomonadota bacterium
GTCTTGAAAACCGACGTAGGGGTAACTCTACCGTGAGTTCGAATCTCACCGCTTCCGCCACGCCAGAAGGCATTCCACCAAATTCCGGACTTTTCCGCAAGACCTGCTCCCAGAGCGGCTTTCGTCTTAATATCATTCCCCACTGTTCCATTGGAGGTACGCAGCTTCGAGGTCGATCACGTCAGCGCGCTGTGGCACTTGGATTTCCATCATGCCGCGCGCAAGGTGCTGGGGCGCGCAGGCCACTGGGTCAAGCTGCTCCTGCTCGGCGTCATCGATGACCGTTCGCGGCTGGTCTGCCACCTGCAGTGGTATCTCGACGAAATCGCCGAGAGCCTGATTCATGTTCTCTCTCAGGCATTTATGAAGCGCGGCCTGCCACGTGCCCTGATGACGGACAACGGGGCGGCCATGCTGGCCGATGAGATCTTCGCCGGTGCCATGACCTCGGCCAGGGTCGGTCCCCGGGTGACCGCAAACGGCAGGGTCTCTTGCAACGGTTCAGGGGTTGGCGCCACCTCAGGCTGGTGCCGACTGTAGCCAGGATGGGTAGTGCGCCAGGCCTGGGCCCGGGCGACGGCTACCGGGCCGCGGTGGTAGTCACTGTTCTCCGGTTTCGCCAGCCATTTGTCCTGGCTGGCTTTCTTGCTCGCCGCCTTGCACGGCGCTGCTCCACAGTATTTCTGATGTCGGCCATTGCGCCTGTCAGGTGTATATCCCAGGCCGCAATGTAGGCAGCGGCGCTGCTTCTCTCTCCCCATCTCGTGTCCTCTCCCCCCGCTTCACGCGACGAGCTACTACACGATTCAGGAAGAAAACCGAAGAACATGTTACGGGGTAGGCAGGCGCTTGCATGTCGGATTTCTCTCGTTTTCGTGGTATCCGCATTCGTCGCGTGACGGCACAAAAAAGTCAAGTCTTGTACGGTTCTTGTACGGAATATTGCATTCGGTTGCAGTGAGCATTAAAATAATCCGTAAATTTTCCGTACAGAGGTGGTGACCATGCTGGCTTCGACTCAGGCTCACGAACGCATTGATTTGCGTACTTCGCCAGAAATCAAAGAACTGATTGTTCGTGCCGCTACCACTGCAGGCATGTCGGTCAGCGCCTTTCTGCTGGGTACAGCACAGGAACGGGCTAAGCAGATCCTTGCAGATACCGAGATGATGACCTTGTCCTCCCGAGACTGGAATGCATTTGCCAATGCCCTGGATAACGCGGACAAACCCAGACCGAAGCTTTCCGCAGCGATGAAGCACCATCGCGACTGGCAGGCAAAGCGCTGAACGTGGAATTCACGGGCAGCATCGAACAACTCTCGTCGGATCACGACAGACGCTCATTCACCTGCGGAGTTGGCGCTCTTGATGAGTATTTGCGCCGCTTTGCGCGTCAGCATGCGGCGGCCAACATCAGCAGGACCTATGTCGCGGTGGACGGTGCCACGATATACGGGTACTACAGTCTTGCCATGGCAGGAATTCGCAGGGACCACCTGCCAGCCAAGCATACCGATCGCTTCCCGAACTTCCCGCTACCAGTGGCCCGCTTGGCTCGACTCGCGGTGGCGGAAATCCATCAGCGAAAAGGACTTGGCGAACTGCTTCTGGCAGACGCCTTGCAACGTTGTTTGCGCCTATCGGACGAAATCGGGATGGTGGGCGTGGTTGTTGATGCAAAGGATGAACATGCACGAGGGTGGTATGAGCGCTATGAGTTCGAGCGACTTCCCGATTCGCCTTTGACGTTGTGGATTCCAACCGCATCGATTAGGAAACTGTGATCGGGATTAGCCGTTCGGCTGTATGAGGTTGTTTCGAATAGAATCCAACCACCATGATCGTTAGACGCGGTTTGCTGTGCATGTCTTCTGGTCCGCCAGTAACTTACCTGAAACCCTCTCTGCCACTGGCTTTGCGGGTTTTGCGCTTCTGGTGGTCTTACCCGGGGCCTTGACGCTGGTAGCCAAGAGACAACTCTTGGGAGATGCTATTCGGGCTGATTTAATTGTCCGCGCGTTATGCGTTCAATCAGCGCAAATGTAGTTTCAGGAACGCGCGCACCGTATTGCTTGCGGCGATTCTGCGAGATTGTCCCGTTTTGCTGCAGGCACGAAACCACCAAGGCGGCCAGATCGCTGTTGCGAATATCCACGGCATCATTGACGGCCTGGACAACATGATCGTACTGCGACAAAAACTCGGTCTCCTTGCGCAGATCGATTTCCAGTGCCTGCTGCGCCATTTTGAAGCCGAGCTCGACGCACTCAGTGGCATTCCAGAACTGATAGACCGAAGGGTGACCCGTAAACTTGAAATCGTATTCGTCCCCATCGAGCCAGGTGACTTTCCAGTGACGCCTGGCCTTCCTGGAGAAGCCTTTCAGGGCTGCCATATAATCAGGCTCATTGCGCTTCATGGCAATCGACACTGGCAGCATGAAACCTTTTTCAAGCTTGCCAGACTGGCATAGGGCATGATGAAACAGGAAGCGGGAAAGCCTGCCGTTACCGTCCATGAATGGATGGATGAAGACGAAACCAAATGAGATGACCGATGCAGCCACAATTGGATCGACATCGCCAGCCATTCCGTTGGCGAACGAAATCAGGCCGTCCATCAATTCGGCCACCTGCCCTGGTGCTGGTGGCACGTAGGTCACACCGGCAGACCCGCGCAGGGGACCCCGCAACCAGTTCTGCTCACCCCGAAACGATGAGGCCTGATCAATAACGGAACTGACCACTGAGGATTGCAGCGCTGACAGATAGGATTCGCTCAGCGACTGTCGATCATGTGCTTGGCGCAACAGGTTGGCAAATGATTCCGCCTTGCTCTCGCTCGGGGTTTCCCGTTCGATGGCAAACGAGCTCTCTGTCTCGCTCAAATGGGCCCACGCCAAGGCCCGGTCCATCATCTCGTGGCTCAATGAACCGATGAACGCGTTGGCTTGCGCAAGGATTCCTGCATCAATCAAGGCATTGATGGCCGGCGTACGCTCGACCGTCGGGCAATAAGCCGGAGAGCCCAAGCCATTGAACCTGACACGCCACTTCGCATTCCGCACACCGGCTGCGGTCACATATTTCGCCGTGTCGAACAGATCTGCTACCTGACCGCCGATCAGGGGGATGTCATCGAGAGTATTGCCCGTAAAGGTTTCCCACAGGTAACAAGCTTTGCGAATGTTTGAACCGTTGGGTGTTGCCCGAATTTCCTCTGACAGGCGTTCAGGCGGTATCTTTGCCAGCGCCTGAACGATGATCGGCATGTTGATGCCCTCATGCTTCAAGGCAAATAAAAGGTGCTCGAGAGGATCATCGGTTGCCGGGGCTGTCGATTTGGGCACCCATATCCCTTGCGACGTGTGCTCGATGCGGGTGACGGGCATGATTTTCGCCGGACGCTCGATATCGAAAGCGGCAAATCCAAATTGCTGACGAAGTTTTTCGTAGCCGACAAAGGCCATGATTTTCTTACCCAATCAAGGATATTTTTACGAATCGTCAATATAACTGAAGTTTAGACACACGCCGCCACCCGCCGTCCGGAATTTTCCGGTGGCGATCTATGACAAACACAAGGTTCTGACGATTTGACTTCGAGCTACGCAATGCCAGCCGCCTCAACACTGCAAAC
>CAISUK010000659.1 GCA_903888645.1 uncultured Pseudomonadota bacterium
ATTCCGGCAACACTGATGAAGACCTTCAAGCCGATCTACACGCTGCTCGACAACAAGTACTACTTCGACAAGTTCAACGAAGTCGTCTTTGCCGGCGGCGCCCGGATGCTCAGTCGCGGTCTGTGGCGTGGCGGCGACCAGATCGTCATCGATGGCGTCGTGAACGGCTTGGCGCGTCTGGTCGGCTGGGTCGCCTCGGTGGTTCGCCTGTTTCAGTCCGGTCATATCTACCAATACGCCTTCTCGATGATCATCGGCGTATTCGTCTTGCTTACGTTCTGGTTCAACCGCGTCTGATGAATAACAACAACAATAGGAAAGTCCGATGAGTTCCCACTTGTTGAGCCTGGCAATCTGGGTGCCCATCGCTGGAGCGCTGGTGGTTCTTGCCACTGGTGAACGCAATACCAATCTGAGTCGCTGGTTGGCGCTGGTGACGGCAATTCTTGGTTTCCTGGTGACGCTGCCGCTCTATAGCGGCTTCGACCACACCACCAGCGACATGCAGTTCAGCGAAGCGCTGCCCTGGATACAGCGTTTCAACATCGGCTATCTGCTTGGCGTTGACGGCATCTCGGTGCTGTTCATCCTGCTCAACAGTTTCATCACCATTCTGGTGGTGATTGCCGGCTGGAAGGTGATCGAGGAAAAAGTTGCCCAGTACATGGCGGCCTTCCTTATCATGTCCGGCCTGATGAATGGCATTTTCTCGGCGCTCGATGCCGTGCTGTTCTACGTTTTTTTCGAGGCCTCGCTGATCCCGATGTACCTGATCATCGGCGTCTGGGGCGGGCCAAATCGCGTTTATGCAGCCTTCAAGTTCTTCCTCTACACGCTGCTCGGCTCATTGCTGATGCTGGTCGCGCTGATCTACCTGTTCTTCGAATCCGGCGGTAGCTTCAGTATTCTCGAATGGCATGCGTTGCCGCTGGGCATGACGGCACAGATCCTGCTGTTCCTGGCCTTCCTCATCGCTTTTGCCGTCAAGGTGCCGATGTGGCCGGTGCATACCTGGTTGCCGGATGCCCACGTGGAAGCGCCCACCGGTGGGTCGGTGGTGCTGGCGGCGATCATGCTCAAGCTCGGCGCTTATGGCTTCTTGCGGTTCTCCTTGCCAATCGCGCCCGACGCCAGCCACGAGTTGTCAGGCATGATGATTACATTGTCATTGATCGCCGTCGTCTATATCGGCTTCGTCGCCCTGGTGCAGGCCGACATGAAGAAGCTGGTGGCGTACTCGTCCATTTCGCACATGGGCTTCGTCACCCTGGGCTTTTTCATCTTCAATCAATTGGGACTCGAAGGCGCGCTGGTGCAGATGATCTCGCATGGTTTCGTCTCTGCGGCCATGTTCCTCTGCATCGGTGTGGTGTACGACCGCATGCACAGCCGGCAGATCGCCGACTACGGCGGCGTCGTCAATACCATGCCCAAATACGCCGCCTTCTTCATGCTCTTCTCGATGGCCAATGCCGGTCTTCCGGCGACGTCGGGTTTCGTCGGCGAATTCATGGTCGTGCTAGGCGCGGTCAAGTACAACTTCTGGATCGGCTTTGCTGCGGCGACCACGCTCATCCTCGGCGCTGCCTACACGCTGTGGATGTACAAGCGCGTCGTCTTCGGCGCAGTCGCCAATAAGCATGTCGCCGAATTGACCGACCTGTCATCGCGGGAATTACTGGTTATGGCGGCGCTGGCAGTCTGCGTTCTGTGGATGGGCCTCTATCCATTCCCTGTCACCGACGTGATGCATGTGTCGGTCGACCATCTGCTCAAGCACGTTGCTGCGAGCAAGTTGCTTTAGGCGCGGCACGAGAGACAAGCAATGAACAATTTCGTATCGCCCGACCTCTACCCGGCAGCGCCAGAGATCTTTCTCCTGGCGATGGCCTGCGGCATTCTGCTCATCGACCTGTTCCTGACGCAATCGCGGCGCTGGATCACGGCGGCGCTGACGCATGCGACGCTGATCGGTTGCGCCCTGATCACCATATTCACTTTCAACGACCAGGTGGTATTGACGTTCAGCAACATGTTCGTGGATGACGCGCTCTCCGATGTGCTCAAGTTGCTCGTGTACGGCTCGGTCGCCGTCATGCTGGTGTACACGCGTGGCTATCTGCGTGACCGCGGCCTGGACAAGGGCGAGTTCTATCTGCTCGTCCTGTTTGCCACCCTCGGCATGATGGTGATGATTTCTGCGGCACATTTCCTGACGCTCTATCTGGGCCTCGAATTGCTGTCTTTGTCGCTCTATGCGCTGGTCGCCCTCGATCGCGATTCGCCGCGTGCGACCGAGGCGGCCATGAAGTATTTCGTCCTCGGCGCGCTGGCTTCCGGTCTATTGCTCTATGGCATGTCGATGTTATATGGCGCCACAGGAACATTGGAGATTGGCGGCGTGGCGCAGGCCCTCTATCACGGCTCCGCCGTCGGCACCGTGATGATCTTCGGGTTGGTCTTCGTTGTCGCCGGCATCGCCTTCAAGCTCGGCGCGGTGCCGTTCCACATGTGGATTCCCGACGTTTATCATGGCGCTCCCACTGCCATTACGCTGTTCATCGGTTCCGCACCGAAGCTGGCCGCCTTTGCCATGGCGATGCGTCTGCTTGTCTATGGCATGTTCGACCTCGCCGAACAATGGCAGACCATGCTGATGATCATGGCTGTCCTGTCGATTGCCGTCGGCAATCTGGCGGCCATTGCCCAGACCAACATCAAGCGCATGCTGGCCTATTCGGCCATCTCGCACATGGGATTCATGCTGCTCGGCCTGATGAGCGGCGTCGCCGGCGAACGGCCCGATCCGTCGATGGTGGTCAATGCCTACAGCTCGGCGTTTTACTACACTGTCGCCTACGTGCTCATGTCGCTCGGTTCCTTCGGCGTGATCCTGCTGCTGTCGCGGGTTGGCTACGAAGCAGAAAATCTCGAGGACTTCAAGGGCCTCAACAAGCGCAGCCCTTGGTTCGCCTTCATCATGATGGTGCTGATGTTCTCGATGGCCGGCGTGCCTTTCTTCGTCGGCTTCTTCGCCAAATTCTCGGTATTGCTGGCGGCAATCGGTGCCGGATATCTCTGGGTCGCCATCGTCGCAGTGATGTTTTCGCTGGTTGGCGCGTTCTATTACCTGCGCATCGTCAAGCTCATGTACTTTGACGCACCGACCGATGCGGCACCGATTGTCGCCAGCATGGACATGCGTGTGCTGCTCTCCGTCAATGGACTCGCCGTGGCGCTGCTGGGTATATTCCCGCAGGGCATCATGGCGCTGTGCACCCAGACGCTGATGCGCTCGCTCTGAGCGTCGGCAAGTTTCCGGGCTGGTCGCCGCGATGAAAGACGACGAGCTGATCGAAAGCCAACTATCCAGCGAGGAAGTATTTTCGGGCAGATTGCTGCATGTTCATGCCGATCGCGTCCGTCTGCCCGACGGCCATGAGACGATTCGCGAGTATGTCCGGCATCCCGGCGCGGTTGTCATCGTAGCCGTGCTTGATAACGACAAGCTGTTATTCGAGCGGCAGTTTCGCTATCCCTTGCGCCGGGTATTCCTCGAGCTGCCGGCCGGCAAGATCGACCCAGGCGAACCCATTCTCGATACCGCGCGCCGCGAGCTGCGCGAGGAAACCGGCTACAAGGCAAAGACCTGGCGACATCTGGGAACCATGCATCCGTGCATCGGCTATTCCGACGAGCGCATCGAGATCTTTCTCGCCCAGGGACTCACTTATCTGGGGCACGAGAGGGATCACGGCGAATTTCTTGAAGTGATCGAGTTGTCCCTAGCCGATGCCGTCGCCTCGGTGCGCGACGGCGAAATTACCGATGCCAAGACCATCACAGCGCTGTTTTGGGCAGAGAAGATTTTCTCTGAAGTCTGGCCGGTACCGGCATGAGCGCTGGCGCCATCACCTTCGGCTGATCGGGATACGCCCAAGCACCTTCTCCCTTCGTGTTGCCGAAAAATGCGTTTCTGTATGACATATCGCAAAGCCACGCCGGGCCCTTCGTGCTAAAAAATCAACGCTATTGGTCCTCGCCATGCCGGTCATAGCCGACCATTCGTCGTCGGATTAGCGTCTGATCGTCTATGGTGCATGCAGATGTCAGCTTTTGCATAGGGCATTCCCCTATGCGTTCTCCAAGCAAAACTTGAAAGGATGGAGCCATGAAACTGATCGTGAAAATAGGCAGATTACTAACATGGTTCTTGCTCGTGTGCAGCGTTACCGCCACCTGGGCTGCGGATCTCAAGGAGATTCAGGCGCGCGGCGAGTTGCGCCATCTCGGAATCAAGTATGCCAACTTCGTTACCGGCGCCGGTGACGGCTTTGACGTTGAACTGGCACAAGGTTTCGCCAAGTCCATCGGCGTGAAATACACGCTCGTGTATTCGGATTTTTACAACGTCATTCGCGATCTTCTCGGTAAAGATGTCGTTCGTAATGGCGCTGAAGTGACACTGACCGGAAGCTTCCCCGTCAAGGGCGACATGATCGCCACGGGATTTACCATGTTGCCTTGGCGGGAAGCGGTGTTGATCTATTCCCAGCCGACATTTCCTTCGCAAGTGCTGCTGGTAGCCCGGGCCGATTCCCATTTTTCACCCATCAAGGGCTCCAAGGATCTGCCCAAGGATATCCAGGAAACCAAATCCCTGATTGGCAAGAACAGCCTGCTGGTCATGGAACGCACCTGTCTCGATCCGGCCAATTACGGACTCAAGGGAACCGGCGTCGATTTGCGCGCCTACACCAGGAACACCAACCTCAACGAGATGGTTCCGGCGCTGTTGAACAAGGAGGCGGAACTCACCCTGTTGGACGTACCCGATGCGATTCTCGACTTGAAGAAATGGGCTGGACAGATCAAGGTCATCGGCCCGATCTCCGAGCAGCAGCGACTGGCCGCTGCCTTCCCGAAGGATGCGCCTGAATTGCGCAAGGCCTTCGATGATTATCTGGTGAAGATAAAGGCCGATGGCACGTACGACACTTTAGTGGACAAGTATTACCCCGGCATCCGGCGTTATTTCCCGGAGTTCTTCGCCAAGAAGAGCTAAAACCGATCAGTGTCGCGCCATCGATCACGCAATGCCCCTGTTGAATCGAATCATCCTGCGCTGGCCGCTGCTGCTCGCAGCGGTTTTCTGCGTCTATACGGTTGTGCTGTTGTGGAACGTCTTTGGGGCGCAAGCGCTGTTGCGTTCCACCACAGATACCCGGCTCGCGGCAGACAGCCAGCGTCGGGCGTCAGCCATCAGCGACTTCATGGCGATTCGCCGCAGCGATGCGATGGAATTGGCCGAAAGCCACGATATCGAAGCCTACCTGGTCAACAAGGCCCTGGGCATGTCCCTTCAGTACGGCCTGATTGCCAATCTTGATGCCATCGATCAGAGCTTCCGCCGCAGAAAGGCGCAGAAGCTGCTGCGCGGTACGCCGATCTACAGTTCGATCGTCTATTACGACGAGAACGGCGAAGCGCTCTCTGAAGCCAGTCCGGATGGTGCTCCTTTGGCGTTGCCGGTGGGCTACCAGAAGGAAGCGCAACTGCACATCAGGGCGGATAAGCAGAAGCTTGTTGCGAGTGCGCCGGTAATTTACAAGGGCGTCTACAGCGGCGTCGTGGTGGTGACCTGCGGCATGTCACGCATTGCCCGGCTACTTATTTCCAGCGGCATTGGCAATGATGTCAACACCTATCGCGAATTGCTGGTATCTCCCGACGGGCTTGGCTGGACAGCGGGGGAGGGCGCCCGGGCGCTGGATCAAGCACTGATGCAATTCCTGGCTCAATTGCCGGAAGGCGCACCGCGCGCGATGTCCGACATCCCCGGCGCAATGGGCGAATATTCTTCGATGCTGGCATTGCGCACGTCGGTTCCCGGATTACCGCTTTCCCTGATCACTTTCGTGCCGCGCGAGGCGGCTTATGGGCAAATCACCTCCAGTCTGTTTCTCTATTCGTTGAGCATTGTTCCCTTTCTGTTGCTGTTTGCCGCCATTGGCTTCGACCGCCAGCGCCAGCGGACGCTACGGCTACAGGACGACAATGCCGCCCTGGCGGCGGAAATCGCCCACCGAAAAATTCTCGAAGAAGACCTGCAAGAAAAGACCACGCACTTGGAAAACATGGCCGAGGCACTGAAGATCAACGTGTTCCGGGCCGAGGCGGCGAGCCGCGCCAAGTCAGACTTCCTGGCTACTATGAGCCACGAAATCCGCACCCCGATGAACGGCATCATCGGCATGACCGATCTGGCCCTGGACACGGCGCTTAGCGACGAGCAACGCGACTATCTCAACATCGTCAAAGTTTCGGCCGATGGACTGCTCACCATCATCAACGACATCCTGGATTTTTCCAAGATCGAAGCGGGAAAGATGGATGTTGAGAAAATCAGCTTTGACCTTTACGGCGTGGTCGGGTCGGCCATGAAACCGCTCGCTGTGCGTGCCGAAGAGAAACGACTCGAACTGATCTGCGATATCCACCCGGATGTACCGCACAAGTGCCTCGGCGATCCGGGACGTATCCGGCAGATCTTGCTCAACCTTCTCAATAATGCCATCAAGTTTACCGAACACGGCGAGGTTGAACTCAAGGTGGTGGCGCAAAACCGCTCAATTGTCGATGTCAATCTCGAGTTTTCCGTGCGCGACACCGGCATCGGCATTCCCCACGACAAGCAGCAGCTGATTTTCGACTCCTTCACGCAGGAAGACAGTTCCACCACGCGCCGCTACGGCGGGACCGGCCTGGGGCTGACCATTTCCCATCGCCTGGCCGGGCTCATGGGTGGGCGCATCTGGGTAGACAGCGTACCGGGTCAAGGCAGCACCTTCCATGTCCAGATCCCCCTGGCAATCGATTCCTGCGAACGCACCCCGGTGCTCACCCAGGACCTGCAATCCCGGCGCGTCCTCCTCGTTGATGACAATGACATCAACCGACAAGTGCTCGGGCGCATGGTCCGGCAATGGGGAATGGAGGTGCGCGAGGCATGTTCCGGCAAAGAAGCTTTGCAACTCCTCGCCGACGAATCGGTACCGCTCTTCGATCTGCTGCTGGCGGACTACCACATGCCGGAGATGGATGGTTTCGAGTTGGTCGGCCGAATCAAGGACTTGCCGCGTCTGGCAGCGATCAAGATCATCATGCTGTCTTCCGCCACCCATCATGGTCAGGGCAGCCAGTGCCGGGAATTGGGCATTCAAGCCTATTTGACCAAGCCGGTGGCCCAGCACGAGTTGCTGCAAGCCATTCAAACGGTATTCGGTCGCAGCGAGCTACCGGCCGCGAATGAGCCGCCTCAGCTGATAACCCGGCATTCACTGGCGGAAGACAGGCACCAGCTGGCTATCCTGGTGGCCGAAGATAACGTAGTCAATCAGAAGCTCATCTGCACACTGCTCGGTAAACTGGGCCACAACGTCACTTTGGCGAACAACGGGCAGGAGGCTGTTGACTGGTACAAGCGGGCCACCTTTGATCTGGTCCTGATGGATATGCAGATGCCGGTGATGGGTGGCCTCGAAGCCATCCGCCTGATCCAGCAATGGGATGGCGGCCGCTCGCCGGAACTGCGCACGCCCATCTTCGCCCTGACCGCCGCGGCGCTGCCAGAGGAGCGGGAAGCCGGCATGCGGGCCGGCGTGGAAGGTTATCTGACCAAGCCCATCAACAAGAAGGAACTTCTCGACTTGCTCAACCGCATTACGCCACGGCGGGGTATGCAAGCCACAGCAGAACCGGAATTCGATTATGCCGCCGCCCTAGCGGCATGCGACCTGGAAGTTATCGAGATCGTCGGACCCTATTTTCTCGCCGAAGCCGCGACCGAACTGGCGGCAATGGAAGCGGCTCTGGCCGCAGCGGACTGGCCGCTATTGGAGCGGCAGGCCCACACCCAGAAAGGTGTGGTCGCCAATTTCGGCGCCCGACCACTGCAGGAAATGCTCCAGTCGATCGAACTCGGCGCGAAATCAGGGCAAGTTTCGCCGGATTCTTTTATTCCGGTGCCGAAAGAATGGCAACGGCTGTATGCCGCCGTCGCTGCGACTCAAAGCGCGCGGGAAGCCGAACAGCCAGAAACCTGATCTTTGCGTCACCTTCGAAATGTCACTATGAAACCGGCTCAAACCAGCCAAGTTTATCTTTCAGTTTGACCACTTCACCGACGATGATCAGCGTCGGTGCCCGCAACTTCGCCGCTTGCGCCAGTGTCGGCAGCGTTGCCAGCGTACCGGTGATGGTGCGTTGATTGGTGGTCGTTCCGTGCTGCACGATCGCTGCCGGCCAATCCGCTGGCAAGCCATGGGCGACCAGTTCACGGCAGAGTGTTTCGAGTCCCGGCAAGCCCATGTACACCACAATCGTCTGTCGCGGTCGGGCCAACCCGGGCCAGTCCAGGTTCATCGAACCATCCTGCAAATGGCCGGTAACGAAGATGCAAGCTTGCGCGTATTGACGATGTGTCAGCGGGATGCCGGCGTAGGCAGCCACCCCTGCAGCGGCCGTCACGCCGGGAATGACTTCAAAAGGCACGGCATGCCCGGCCAGCGTTTCGACTTCCTCGCCACCGCGGCCAAAGAGGTAGGGATCGCCGCCCTTTAGCCTGACGACGCGCTTGCCGGCTGCGGCCAGGCGCACCAGCAGTAGATTGATTTCCCCTTGCGGCAAGGCGTGATCATTGCGCCGCTTGCCACAATAAATGCGCTCGACAGCGGGCGAAGCCAGGTCGACAATGGCCGGCGCCACCAGGTGATCGTAGACGACCACATCGGCTTCGCCGAGCAGGCGGGCGGCGCGCAGGGTCAGCAATTCCGGGTCGCCGGGGCCGGCGCCAACTAGGTAGACCCAACCCGGCCGCGCTGCGCCGTGCTGCGGCGGACTGGCGGCAAAGGGTATGCTTTTATCCATCACTGATGCCGCAAAAATGCCGCGACAAGTCGGTCGGCCTATTGCCGGGCTAGCCCAGCGCCCGTTCGACGATTTCCAGCACGTCTCGCGATAGCCCCGGGCTGACGCGCAATTGCTTGAGTGCGGCGCGGGCGTGGCTTTGCCGCGTTGTATCGAATTTGCGCCAGCGATCGAAACAGCGCGCCAGCCGGGCAGCTACCTGAGGATTGATGGCATCGAGGCGCCCGGTTTGTTCGGCGATGAAGCGATAACCGCCGCCATCGGCAGCGTGAAAGTGCACATGATTGTTACCGAATGTCCTCAGCAGCGAATAGACCTTGTTCGGGTTGCGCAAATCGAATGACGTGTGACCGATCAAGCCTTTGACGGCATCGAGCGTGCTGCTGCGCCGGCTGCCCGCCTGCACTGCCAGCCATTTGTCGATGACCAGCGCCTCGTGCTGCCAACGCTCATGAAAGGCAGCGAGCGCTGCAACTCCTTCCACCACGTTATATTGGGCGAGAATGCTCAGGGCGGCGAACTGGTCGGTCATGTTGTCGGCGGATTCGAATTGGCGCACCGCTAGCAAGCGCGCTTCAGCCGTTTCTGCCTCGTTGAGATAAGCAAGGCAGGTATTGCGCAAGGCACGCCGCCCAGCGTCGGCGGCGTCCGATCGATACCCTACGCTCGACGCAAAGCGTCGATAACCATCATGTAGCGGCGCCGCCAGTTGCCCGGCCAGGAAACGGCGCAGGCCATTACGCGCCGCGTGGAGCGCATCCGGATCGACCACTTCCATTTGTTCGGCAAGGGTCGCTTCGTTGGGCAGTGTCAACAATTCGGCGGCAAAAGCCGGATCGGCATCGGCGCCTTCCAGCACCCGCGCCGCGGCCTGGGCAATGCTGGCCGGCCATTGCGGTGCGCTTCCTGCGGTAATTCGCGCCGCGGACGCAAGAATCAGACGACCGTAGAGAATCTGGCCGGCTTCCCAGCGACTGCACGGGTCACTGTCGTGAGCCAGCAAATGCACCAGTTCCTCGTCGCTGTAGGGAATGTCCAAAATCACCGGTGCCGAAAAGCCGCGCAACAGCGAAGGTACCGGCGCACTTGGGACGTCATCGAAAACGAAGGTCTGTTGGGTCTCGGTCAGGGAAAGAATGCAGCTTCTGGCACCTTGGTCGGCTTTTGCAGCGCCGTCCCGGTAAAGTGGCAAGTCGGCGCCATTCGGGCTGACCAATCCCACAACGACGGGAATGCGGAATGGCTGCGCGGTAACATTGCTGTTCAACTGCGCCGGCGCTTGACTCAGCGTCAGGGCGTAACGCTTCGCAGCAGCGTCATACGCTCCGCGAGCGCTCAGGCGCGGCGTTCCGGCTTGTTCGTACCAGCGCATGAACTGGGTCAGGTCTGCACCCGATGCATCCGCCATGGCCGCGACAAAATCGTCGCAAGTGACCGCCTCGCCGTCATGGCGCGCGAAGTAGAGATCCATCCCGCGGCGGAATGCCTCCTTGCCGATCAGCGTGCTGATCATGCGGACGACTTCGGCACCTTTTTCGTAGACCGTCGCCGTGTAGAAATTGTTGATCTCGACATAGGACGATGGCCGCACCGGATGCGCCATCGGCCCTGCGTCTTCGGGAAATTGCGCAGCACGGAGCGCACGCACGTCGCGAATTCGGGTGACGGCACGGCTGTGGATGTCGGCACCGAATTCCTGGTCACGAAACACCGTCAGGCCTTCTTTCAATGACAACTGAAACCAGTCGCGGCAAGTCACGCGATTGCCGGTCCAGTTATGGAAATATTCATGGCCGACGACCCGGTCGATGTTTTCGTAGTCGATATCGGTGGCCACGTCGGGGCGCGCCAACACGTATTTCGTGTTGAAGATGTTGAGGCCCTTGTTCTCCATCGCCCCCATGTTGAAGTCGCCGACGGCAACGATCATGTAGTGATCGAGATCGCATTCGAGGCCGAATGTTGCCTCGTCCCAGTGCATCGATTTCTTCAGCGCGGCCATGGCGTGGTCACATTGATCGAGCTTGCCCGGTTCTACGTAGATGGCGAGTCTGACCGTGCGTCCCGAGCCAGTGACAAAGCTGTCGTGCAGCGATTTGAGGCGGGCTGCGACCAGGGCGAACAGGTAACATGGCTTGGGAAAAGGGTCTTCCCAACGCGCCCAATGGCGGCCATTGGCTTCTTCACCGCTGGCCACCGGATTGCCGTTGGACAACAGCACCGGCAGCGATTCCCGGTCGGCATGAATGGTCACCGTGTAGCGCGACATCACATCGGGTCGGTCGGGAAACCAGGTAATGCGCCTGAAGCCTTCGGCCTCGCACTGCGTGAAATAGCCATCGGCCGAGCGATAGAGCCCGGACAGCCGGGTGTTGGCGTCGGGATGAATGCGCACGACGGTACGCAGCAAAAATGCATCCGGTACTGTGGCAATGGAAAGCGTTGCATCATTCGCTTCATTAGCCTCATAACGGCTAGCCTCCAGCAGCGCTCCGTCAATCTCCACGGAAACCGTTTGCAGTTCGCTCCCGTTCAGAATCAGGGCCGCTGTGGCGTCGACTGCGGCTGGATTGCGGCGCACCGCCAGGTTGGCCGTGACTTGGGTGGCATCCGCTTGAAAGTCGACATCGAGCGCGACGCCGTCCACCAGAAATGCCGGCGGCATGTAATCCTTGAGGAAGATGGTTTGTGGCGTATCAGTTTTCATTGGCTCGGTAACTGTTGGTTCGTGCAGTGGTGGCAGGTGCAGGGTGCAGGCGATCAGGGGCCGCCAAGCAGAATGTCTTCGCTGTTCGGCGAAGGGAGCCACTTGTCGAGCGCGGCAGCCAGCTCCTGGAAGCGAAACGGTTTAGGCAGGTGCGCGTTCATGCCGGCCTGCAAGCAGCGTTCGACATCCTCGGCCATGGCATTGGCGGTGACCGCCACAATCGGCAGGTTGATCCCGCGGCGACGCAATTCCCGGGTCGCTTCGTAGCCGTCCTTGTGCGGCATCAGGCAGTCCATGAGGATCAGATCATAGCTGTTCTCGAAAACCATGGTGACGGCCTTTTCGCCATCGTCGGCAATATCGATTTGCGTGTAGCCGAGCTTTTTCAGCATGGCTGTCGCGACCAGTTGATTGGTCGGATTGTCTTCTGCCAGCAAGAGCCGCTTGCCGCGGCGGCTATCTTCGCTCAGGGAGTGCCGAGTCACCAATGGGGCTGCTGCAGACTTGGGTAGCGGATCGCCCAGCACTTTGAGAACGCAGTCGATCAGCAGGCTGCGTTTCAACGGCTTTGGCAGATAGCCGGCGAAGCCGATCTCCTTGAGCTTCTGTGCATCGCCCCAGTGACCCGTTGCCGTCATAAGGACAAGCGCAGTTCCGGCCAGCCCCGGGCGCTCGCGAACCTGGCGTCCGAATGATTCGCCGTCGTCGCCCGGCAGCAGCCGATCCACCAGTGCCAGCAGAAATGGTTCGCCGCTGGCGTGGCCGGCGGCAAGGCGGCTCAGCCCTTCATCGGCATTCGCTACTGCCTCCACACGCATTTTCCAGCGGGTCAGCACGTCGGCCAGCAAGCGTCGGTTGTGCGCGTTGGCGTCGACGATGAGGATGCGCGACCCGACCAGACGCGGCAACAGATCTTCGCCGGTCAGCAGCGGTACTTGCGTGTCGAGCGACTGCGCTTCGAGGGCCACCGTAAACCAAAATGTCGAACCACGACCTTCCTGGCTCTCGGCACCGATTTCGCCCTTCATCAGGCGCACCAGGTGCGCTGAAATGGCCAGCCCCAGCCCAGTACCGCCGTATTCGCGGGTAGTGCTGCTGTCTGCCTGCTCGAAGGGCCTGAAGATGCGCTGCAAGCGATTCTCGGGAATGCCAATGCCGCTGTCGGAGACCAGGAAGCGCAATTGGACGCCATCAACATTGCTTGCGTCATAACTTGCGTCAGCGGTTTCGACGGTCACCGTAATGTGGCCGGCGGCGGTGAATTTCATCGCGTTGCCGACCAGATTGATCAGAATCTGGCGGAGGCGGCCGGGATCGCCGCGCAGCAATGTCGGTGTCTCCGGCGCCAACGACCAGGCGAAGTCCAAATGCTTTTCGGCGGCACGGGCGGCGTAGAGGTCAGCAACATCCTCGAGCAGGGAATAGAGATTGAAATCGATCGTTTCCAGCGTCATCTTGCGCGCTTCGATCTTGGAAAAATCGAGAATGTCGTTGAGGATAGCCAGCAGCGCGTCGGCACTCGAACGCACCACCTCGGCATAATTTTTCTGCTCCGTGCTGAGTTCGGTGCCGAGCAGCAGGCAGGTCATGCCGACGATGCCATTCATCGGCGTGCGAATTTCGTGCGACATCATGGCCAGGAACTCGCTCTTGGCGCGATTGGCCTGTTCCGCCTGGCGACGCGCCACGGTCAAATTGCGCTCGCTGACCACGTGTTTGGTAATGTCATGGCAGCTGAATACCCGTCCGATGATCTGGTCGTTGAGAATCTGCGGCCGCGAGCGGCGTTCGAAGACGCGGCCATCGCGCAACTCGAGAAGATCGAGGGTTTCACCATCGCTGTTGGCATCGATGCCGCGCTGGTAAGCGGCGGAATCGGCAAGCTGCGCGGCAAGCCATTCCGGGATTGCCCTGCCGCCTTCGAGCATGACGCCTTGGGGAATTTCCCACATGTCGCTGAAGCGCCTGTTCATGCCGACGATTTTCCCGTCGAGGGTGGTGACCAGGATGCCATCGCCGGTGGCCTCCAGCGTTGCCTTCAGCTGCGAAGTGAGCTGCGCCAGGTTCTCCTCGCTGCGTTTGATGGCACGCGCATCGCGGACTTGCAGAATCAACCATTCCCCGGCGTCGGTGCGAACACGGCGCGCGCTCTTGACCACCGGCAGGACGCGGCCATCCTCGCAAAGATACTGACCTTCGACATTGGTTATCTCGCCGGATCCGCCTTGCTGCACGTCCTCCCAATAAAAAACGTCGGTGAGGGCGCATTCCAGTTCGGTGATCGGTCGGCCGATCAAGCTGGCGCGCGAATAACCGAGCAGTTCGGAAGCGGTACGATTGGCCGCAGCGATCGACAGCGTGGCCGCGTCGACCGCCAGCAATATCTCGCCCGAGTGCTCCAGCAGCAGTGCATCAAGCATCTGGTGGTCGGACATGATTGCCTCTCAGCCGGTTCTGCCGGCCGCGCCGTCGGCGTCGGCGTCAAAGTAGTAACTGACGCGCTTGCGCGGGGCCAGATAATCGTACACCTCGGGAAGCAGTTGTCCCGGCCGCAGCCCCTTGGTGATGTTGACGTCGGGCTCCTCGGCGAGATCGAGAATGATCGCTTCGTGGCGGGGAATTTCCGGATCGTAAATCAGCACGGTTGGCTTCAATGGCCGTGCCGAATTCACGGCGATGACCAGGCCGATCGCCTCGTTGGACAGGGTGACCACGGTACCCGGCGGATACACGCCCATGAAGCGGATGAAGGATTGCAGCAGTTTGGCTTCGAAGTGGCTTCGATACTGGGCGAAAATTTGCGACAGGGCTTCATGCGGCGTCAGCGCCTGCGCGATGCTGGTCGGGTTGCACAGGTCGTCGTAGGCATTGGTCAACGCGACCAGGCTGGCCAGCGTATCGATCGCCTTGCCTTTCAACTTGCGCGGATAGCCGCTGCCGTCGGCATGTTCGTGGTGCTGAAAGATGATCTCCAGCACAGCCGCGTCCAGCCCGGCCTTTTTGCCGATCGCCACGCCATACTCGCAGTGAAGCTCGCGAAACTCGCGTTCCACCTTGCTCAGCGGTCCCGGATTATTGAGGATCTTGGCGGGAATGTTGGTCAGGCCAATGTCGTGGAAGAGGGCTCCCACGCCAATCGTCCGCGTCAGTTCGGCAGGCAGTTTAAGCTCGCGCGCCAGCAGCATGGACAACACCGAGACGTTGAGGGAATGCACGTAAACATCTTCGCCACCTGGTTTCGTACCGGTAACCTGGATCGCCAGTTCCGGCGCCGCGAGCATGGAATCGACCATCTGGGTAACCAGTTCGCTGGCTTCGAAGCGCGTTTGTTCCGGCTGCGAAAAAATTGACTGGTTGATTCGCTTGGCCGTGCCGACCGCCGACAGAAAGGCCTGCTCGACATGCAAGACCCGTCTCCGATATTCCGCGAGTCGCTCGATCTGTACCTGCTTTGTAGCCATCATGCCGGGCTTTTCATGAGCAGGTTTGGCGGATGCCCCGGCCGCGATGTTCTCGTCAGCCTTGGCAGGCGCTGCGATTGGCAATTCGGTTGCTGCTGACGCTGACAAGACAGTAGTTGTGGTTGCAGTTGCGGCTGTCGTCAATGATGCGTCTGCCGCATCTCCGCTGAGCTTGCCTGCAGCAATTGCTGGACTGGCGGCTGCAGTTGGCGGTGCCGACGCATCCGCTTTGCTGGCGGGCGGCGCTGAATTATCTGTATGCGCTGATCTCTCTGCAGCGGGCTGGGGCGCCGCTGGTTCGTCCGCCGCTATCGCGCTGCGCGGCAATGGCTTGAGGTCGCTGCGCAACGGATCCCAGCGAACAGACTTGAGGCCGAGCTGGCGGATGGTGCGCAATTGATCATCCGAGCGAATCTTGAAATTGTTGAAGCCAAACGGGTGGTTCATCCAGCCGACGTCGAGATAGACGTAAACACCGACTTGCAGTTGGTCCACGTTGATCGTGTTGTCCAAATGTTCAGTCATGGTCGGTGCCTCCACTGCGTCAATGCAACCCGCTGCGATGAACCCTGGTTAGGCATTTCAGGTGATGACATCCGGATGAGTTCGACCGGTGCGTGCGGCGATGCCAGCGATCTCATCGGCAATCTTGATCAGGGTAGCCAATGCCAATTGCGTTTCGACGGCGTGGCCGGCGGGGTCGGGGTCGTAGCGTTCGAGGTAGACGCGCAGCGTCGCGCCTTCGGTACCGGTGCCGGAGAGGCGAAACACGATGCGCGAGCCATCGGCGAAGCCAATGCGAATTCCCTGGCCGGTACTGACAGAACCATCGACCGGATCGGTGTAGGAGAAGTCGTCGGCGCTGGCGACCAGAGCATCGCCAAAGCGACGGCCGGGCAGGGTGGCGAGCAACGCGCCGAGGTGCGCCATCAGCCCCTGGGCGGCGGCGCTATCGACGCCTTCATAATCATGGCGCGAGTAGAAATTGCGGCCAAAGCGCC
>CAISUK010000660.1 GCA_903888645.1 uncultured Pseudomonadota bacterium
CAACCTCGGCCAGTTTCTGTTTCATGCCCTGGATGACGATATCCATCTCTTTCATCTGCTGGGATGATTGCGACATCCAGACATCTCGGGGATCGACCTGTGCACCTGGCGTCGCTATGTTTCTGGACTTATCCAGTTTGGCTGTCTGCGGCACAACCGGCGGTTGGTTGTCCCACAGAGCGATGCTGCCAAAGACCAATCCGATGAAACCGGTACCCAGGCCTCCCAGCACCAGATACTGCTTGGCTTTGGGGGACAAGCCCTTCAGATACGTCGAGAGGCCTCCTGCCACGGCATTCGGATCACTCATTGGTGCTCTCCGACATCACGAATACATCCGTACTCTCTCCCGGCGAAAGCTGGGGCTTGGCTATCGATACGGCCACGACATGACGACGATAGAGCTCCCGTTCATCCAGCACCATGAGGTTGGCGGAGGTATTGGTAAGCTGGTACTTCTCCCCTTTTAGCGGGCCATCGATCACCTTGGTCAGGACAAACAAGGCTTCGGACCATAGGGGCACGATCTCGTTGGTGACCCGGAAGTCGAATTCGCCATCGCCATCAGACTGAAGGGACAACAGGACACGCTTGATCAGCTGATTTCTGGGGACATCCTTGCCTTGTGCGCTCACGTTGCCGCTGACTGATCGGCTTTTGATGGTGATGGAGTCAGAAGGCCCGTCGATAACCGATAGAAGCAGCTTCCAGGTCCGACCGCTTTCGTCCGACACGAAGAGACTGAGGGTTGATTTGTCGGTGCTTGGCTTGATGTAAGCCGTACCGGCTTCCTTGTCGGCGGTCACCGCGAAATCGCCTTCAGCGCCGAAGATCCGGCGCACACGATGGCCATCGATGCGGATCAGGGTCGGCTCGGCACGCGAAACCCTGGCGTTCAATGTATCGTCGGGCTTGCCAACTAGCACCTGAGCGGCACTGGCCGAAAAGCTAGCGACCAGGAGCGGGATCAAAAGGATTTTGTTCACTGGTTTCCTTGAACTCAGATACATAGAGCTTTCCATTCATGTTCTTGAAGCCGATGACATAGGTGGCTTGTCGCTCTCCGGCCTTTTTGTCGGATGCCCAGGTAAAGAGAACACCCGACAGAGCGACACGTAGCGTTTTCTCATCGGGCGTGATGTTGCGTACTGAAAATTGCGTGGCCGTGTTGTTCTTCTTGAGGAACTCTGCCCGCGCGCCCATTTCCATTTGCAGTCGTCCAAACTCCGACGGCGCTGCATACTTCAGGAACAACCCGTTTTGATAGCTTGAGACGGCCGGTGTGATGTTGAGAGCGAGTCCGGCATACCAATACGCCATGTCTTCGAGGTATTCCTTGGAAACAGCATCGCCCGAAACCCAATAACTGCGCTTGATTTCTGGCGGCGTCAGGACTGTCTTCTCATTGCCAATCAACTTCAGGACGACGACGACGCCGACCAGGATCACCAGCAGTAACCCGGCCAAGAGAATGCGCATGAAGCGAATTTCCCGCGACGCGTTGGCTTGATCAGAGAGATAGTTTCGAAAGAGCATTGCCTACCCCAAGAAGTACCGTTGGTCGGAAGGCGGCGTGGCACGCAGCTTCAGGAACAGACCGCTCGGAAACCACCAATAGAGGGCATGCGCGGCAAACTTTGGATGTTTGCCGGCCTTCATGCGCCCGTACTGCCAGGCAGCTGCCGCGCCCATGACCATGCCTGTAAGCATGGAGCCAGCAATCACGCCCATGCTGATCAGCATGATGGCGATGACCGCCTGGTCCATTTCCCACCACAGAAAACGCTCCTGAGCATCAAGCGCCTTCGGGATATAGCCGGTTTCATCGCCGCCATGGTTCATGTTCCAGCCTCAAACCGTCGCTGTGAGAATGCCGGTGATGATGGTCGGCGTGTATTGCAGGAAGATCGCGAAGCCAGCGCCGGACAGGATCGGAATGGGATTAACGCGCGCAATGGAAATAATCGCGCCCAGACCGACCGCAGCGACCGCCACGGCACGACCGAAGTAGCCGGTCACAACATCGTTCGTCCAGGTATAGAGCGCCTGAAATTCAGTACCGGTGGTACCCGCGAGTGCGCTTCCAGCAAGCAGAAAGAGGACGACAGCAAGAGCGGCATGACGGGGATTACGCTTCACTTTTAACTCCTTTGGTATGGTCGATAACGGATTTGATGAGCCAGCCGATACCAATGCCCAGCGCGATACCGCCGATATGGGCTTCGAACCCTTTATCGAGCAGCGATCCGGGAAGCAGGGATCCCATCGCGATGAAGGCACTGGCGATCAGCGTGTCCCGAACAGCTTCTTTTGTCTTGGGAATCACCTAACGATCTCCTTCTTGGTGGTTGATGACTTGTTGCCAGCCAGATCGCTCTGGCGTTCACGAAGGACGACTTCGACGCGGCGATTGGCTGCGCGTCCATCATCTGTATCGTTCGGGGCGAGGTAGCAGCACTTCCCTTTGGCTTCGACTTCCATCGGAATGCGAATACCGCGACGTTTCAGCCACGCGGCCACGAACTCTGCTCTGCGAAGTGCCAGCCGTTCATTGAAGTGACTTCCTCCAATGTCGTCGGTATGGCCGGTGATATGGATCACGTGTGATGCGCTAATCTCTTGCAGGATCCTGGTCAGCCGATCGACACCGTCTTGTGTCGGAACCGCCTGAGCGAATTTGAAATGCACCTTGTGCGCAACGACGGGCTCAGGCTTTGTCGCTTGGATTTCCGGCAACAGTGTTTGCCCTGTTGTCTGCAGCTGCGGCGCCGGCAGAATGACTGTCTTGGGTGTGGGCTTTGGGCAGGTCTTATCCACGTCGCAGGAACGCCACTCCTGACCACCCCACCCGATGCCGATCGTTTGGGGTTTTTGCGCTTGTTCTTTTGGCTCGTCCTTGCCCAACCATGGCCACGAACAACCCGTGAGCAGACCTGCCGCAACTGCCATCATCATCAAAATGCGGCTCACGGCCCACCTTCCCTACGCAGGACTGCCGCGATCTTTAACGCATACTGGTTACGCTTGCCTGGGCTGGCTGCGTTGTAAGCGCCGATGGCATTCCAGCTGTAGCCAAGTTTCGATATGTTTTGTGCGAGGATCCATGCGCCGACATAGGTGTTCGTGCAGGCATCGAACAACTTCTGTTGCGTGATCCCATATTGCTCAAGCACCGGAAGCCAACCGGTATTGATCTGCATATGACCGATGTCATAGGAGCCATTGTGATTCCTGTTGACGGCGCTCGGTCGCCCGGACGATTCGACTCTCGATATCGCCCTGAGAAGCGGCACAGGAAGACTGAATCTGGTCGCCGCCTCATCGAAGCACGCAGCACTCCCCGTAACGGGGAATAGCAGGAATGTCAGCAAGAAAGACCATGAAAATCTCATGGCCAGAATGCTATGAAGTCAGCCTGCCAAAATCCGGGTTAAAAGCATCGTTGTCGAATGCTTTTCAAATTTTCACATCATTGCAGGCTTATAAAACTGCGAATTTCTCGTTCTGATCGAATTTGAACCCCGCTGGAGCGGCTAGATTTCACACGAGAACCCTGGTGAGGATCGCTTCAGGTATTCCAAGAAACATCCTTCCTGAACATGAATCCATGGATCTACTTATCAGAACATATATATGCCGCTATCAGACATAAGCATTCTTAAGGTATCGTTTCTAAGTCAATAAGATTGACTCCCCACCAACAAACCATATAATCGTTCACATATGAACCTCTAATTGGCCTATGGGCACCTATGCGCCTCACTAAAGAAGATCCACTTCCCTTGCCTGTCAGCCGTGCCCTGGAAAAACTGGGCCGGGACATTTCGTTCGCGCGCCGCCGCCGGCAGATGCCCCAGGCCATGCTGGCGGAGCGCATCGGGGTATCCGTCATGACCGTACGTCGCATGGAGGCAGGCAGTCCCAACATCGCTTTGCAAACCGTGGCGCGCGCACTGCATGTTTTCGGCGAACTGGAGCGTCTGAAGCAGCTGCTCGACACTTCCGAGGACAGCATCGGGCTGGCGTTGATGGATGAAAAGCTGCCCCAGCGCGTACGCCTGCCCAAGGCCCATAAAGATAGCGGAGCCCTTTGATGGCGACCAAGACCACCCTCGATGTATGCATCGGATCGGCTGAGTTCCCGGTGGGGAGCCTCACCTACGTCGCCGATGGCGCCCGGTCGTACGCCAGCTTCGCCTACAAGGAAGCGTGGATCAAAAATCCGCACCGCTTCAACATCTCCCCTGACCTTCAGCTTCTGGCCGGCCAGCATCAGGTGCACAAGGCGCCCACAAAAGACGACTCGACATTCCATTTCGCCTTTGCGGACACGGAACCCGACGCCTGGGGGCGACGGGTTATCGCGCGCGCCCACGCCAAAGCCCGCCAGCAGGATCCCAAGCTCACCCCGCTGACCGAACTGGACTATCTGTGTGCTGTGGATGACTACAGTCGCATGGGGGCACTGCGATTGCGCGACCTCAAAGGCAACTACTTGCGCACGACGCCTGCCGGCACGCGCACCACACCACCGCTGATCGAACTCGAACGCATCATGGTGGCCTGTCGAGCGGTAGAGCACAGCAAGGAAACCAGCGAGGATCTCAAGTATTTGCTGGGCAATGGCACCTCTCTGGGCGGAATGCGCCCCAAGAGCACGGTGCTCGATGCCGACGGCACGCTGGCTCTGGGTAAATTTCCGAGTGTCGAAGACAGCCGCAGCGTGACGCGCGGCGAGGTGCTGGCCCTCAAGCTGGCCCAGCTCGCCAAGATTGACGCCGCCAGGTCGCGCATCGAGATGATTGCCGACAAACCGGTGGCGATCGTCTCACGCTTTGACCGCACTGCCACGAATGCACGCATTCCATATCTTTCCGGAGCCTCCATGCTGCAGGCTTCCCGTGGCGAGGATCATGCTTATACCGAGATTGTCGACATCATGAATCGCGTCTGCCTTGATGCCAAAGCGGACGCACAGCAGTTATGGAGGCGCCTGGTATTCAATCACCTCATCACCAACACCGACGACCATTTGCATAACCTCGGTTTCCTGCATGTCGGCAACGACAAGTGGGCGCTCTCGCCCGCCTTCGACCTGAATCCGTTCCCGGACAAGCTCCGCGAGTCCAAGACCTGGCTGAGCGAGGACACCGGGCCGATCGATTCGATTGGGCAACTGCTTGGCAAGGCGGCTTACTTCTATCTCGATCGGAGCCAGGCCCTCACGATTCTGGCCGAGGTGCATGCCGCGGTTAAGGACTGGCGGCAGGTCGCACTGAGTAAGGAAGTTGGCCTGTCCCAGAGAGAACTGGCCGATTTTGCGCCGGCCTTCGAGCATGCGGAGGTGGCGGCTGCAGCCGGACTCATTCGATAGACGGGGCCCGGAATGGATCCCCCAGGCGGGCCATCGGAATCTCCCATGAATTACAGGCTATCCGTAATCCGTAATTATTTTTTCAATTGTGCAACGCCGCATCATGCCTTGCTGTCACGGCAGCGTCTCGGCCCGGCCACTATGCCGTCGTCCATCAGGTCAGCATAGCGGACATTTCAAAGGCAACGCTGATCTGAAAGCTGCCCGACAATTTGTGGCGTGCTCATACATTGGGCGGATAAATGCCCTTACCATTGATGCTCATGACTCCATGAACTGAATCCATGAGCTCGTACTACGAAACGCTTTTTTCAGATGCTCGCCGAAGCGGACGGTCTGAATCGATAGGTGCTGACCTTGCTGCCACTGCTTTCCTCGATGGCAAACCCGAGCGGAAAGGGAAAAGCAAGATCACTGCGACAGAACGCCATGCGGTATTCTGGTCTGCCAGCTTCCTCCATGGGTTACCGAAAGAAGCCTGGACGCAGGAGTCTCTCGTTCTTGCACTCGCACATTATCTTGGCCAAGACCACTTTGCATTCCCCTCCATTGTTTCGCACATCGCTACCCTGGCACCAGAAGCGGTTCAGCGTGCAGCCCGTTATGGCGGGCTGGTGCTGCGACAAGACTCACCACGCTGGAAAGAAGTCGCGTCACTAGCCGATACGCATCCGGCGAACTTCGGGGAGTACGTTCAGATATTCGGCATTTTCAAGCAAGCCCAAATGGTGCGCGTTGCGGAAGTCGAGCAAATGAACCAGCAGTTGGCGAACCTGACGCCACTTGAACTTCTCGCTTATGCCAGCCTGTATGCCTTCGAGCATTTAATCCCGGGGCTGTTGGAAGGAGGGCAAGCACTAGGAGAGCCCGATGTCGAGGAGGCATGGAACGCCATTGAGGACATATTTGCCTGGAAGCTAGCCACCTGTGATCCAGCCAGCCTTCAGATGAATGACCACACTATTGGTACTTCGCTAGGCAAACACCTCTCGCCATTCCTATTTCCATCTCTGGATGGGCTCCCTCCCAGGAATGACTTGTACAGTGCATTCTCAACGCTGGTCGACGCTCAGGTGGAATTGAACAGCTTTGTCACCCGCTCAGCTGAGGCGCTCTGCTACGACGACACCATCCGTTTCGTAATGCTGGGTGAACGGCTGGAGATCGCCGTGACAGATGCCACGGGTATAGCGGACTGGCAGCGTGACGGCGACAAGCTCACGCGCCTGCACCAATACTGGCTGTATCGTGGCATGGCGGCGCTGATGAAGTCCCCCGATACGCTAGCCATGGTCGGCCCTGAGCACCTCGAGGCAAACCTGCAGGCTTTCGCAAAGGCCATGGGCACCTGGCAGCAGTTGCAGGAAGTTTATGGCGTCGCCGACCATGTCCAGACCGAGGCGGGCTCCAAGGTCGACGTCTTTAGGGCCTTGCTGGCAACTGAACTGATGACGGCCTTTTTCATCGAAGACTTCCTGCGGCCTTACCAAGAATATTTGGGGCAGTTTGGGGACCCCTGGCTAGCGCTGGGGCGCCTGGCTTTTGGCGGCCTGATGCAGGTTGAAATGCAGAATCGGCTTCCGATCACCTGGTCGGACAAAGCAGCCAAGATCGCGACCATCACACCGTGGACTGCAAGCACAGATTACCCGCATGGCCAGGCACAGGCGGCAGAGGCCATCCTCGATTTCTGGACTAGCGACTGGATCGCCCTTGCCGAGCAGCTGCGCCGGGGTGATGTAGGCTTGCGACCCCGGTTGCATGAACGGCCGATGCTGAAGATGGGGTGCCATCTGTTCCAGTTGCCCTGGATGGTTGCGGTGCAGAACAACGCCACGGCGGCAGTCAACAACCTTCGCCGCCTGGGAGCGCGCAGAGGGGATGCTCGTGATGAAACCCGGCGCATCGAACAGCGATTGGCCGCATTGTTTGCTCAACGCGGATTCCAGGTGCTCGTGAGCTATGAGTTGCCTTCACTGTCAGCGGACGCCAACGATGTGGAAGAAATCGATTTGCTTTGCGCGCGCGATGGGCGATTGCTCGTGCTAGAGATCAAATCCACCTATCTACGCCGATCTGTGAAAGAGGCATGGACGCACCGCCACGTGACTCTGCGCAAGGCTGGGCTGCAATTGCAGAGAAAGGTGACAGCGGTTAGTCGCGCGCTTGAACACGGTGGATTGCTTCATCAAGCGCTTGCCTTGGAAGCGGACTGCATGCCAGAGATTGCTGCGTGGATAGTCGACACTTCCATCGAAAGCGACCACCAGCGTTTCCACGGTTTTCTTAAGGTGTCGCTGGAAGAGGTTCTGATTGCGTTGCGTGATGATCGACACTTGCTGAACGATCCGGATGGTCTTTTTCAAACCGGGAACGCGAGCAGCAAGTCCTTCGTGCGTGATTCAGATCGTGCGGCCTTTACGTCACTTTACCCAAGTGGATTCTCAGCTAAGCGTTTTGTTGAGGCTATAGAGTCCGCTACCGTTTGGAATATCAATGACGGAAAGTCTGTCCAGTAGACTTGGTTACCTGCCCTTCACCTGGTAACAGACCGAACGGCTGGAAGGGTCGTACTGAAACGGTCGTGCTCTGATCTAAGCGCGCAGACATGCTGCGTTTCGACATTTCTAGCCGGGATCAATCACGAAATTCGAATACCCCAATTACAACCTCTTTTGCAGATGCCCTACCCATAGCCAAAGAGAGAGCGCAAGGAAGCAAATCACCGTGGGGGCGGCGATGAATGGCATGGGTACGGGAATGCATAGCCACACCAGAATGGCGAGGCTGACCAGCTTGAATAAGTGGATCCCGATATTGTGGCGTATCGGGCTTTGCGACACGAATGAGGTTTTACGGATCTCGCGCAGGTAGAAGCCATCAACGGAGGCCGCCAGCACAAACGGAATCCCCAGCAGGCCCCACATGAGAAGCGTGAAGCTGCGATAGGTGATCAGATTGCCCCAGATCAGGCTGGCGTAAATTCGATCAGTGAGCCAGCGTTCGATATCGCTTTTGCTGAGACTGGCCGCCGCCTTGCCAGCATCCTTGGCCGTCTCGCTCAATGCCGATGCTGTTTGCAGGACAATCCATCGATTGGCCCCCTCACCCGCCCACCTCGTCATCTGCTGTTGCTCGGCTTGCCATGTCGCATCGATGACGCGCACGGGGATCAGCGCCCATGCAGCCAAAAGCCCGATCAGCAGCAGAACCGCAAAAAACGACCCCCATTCACCGCGCTTTTGCTCTTGTCGCGCCATTTCACTATCTCAAGATTGGCAGGCGACCTTTGATGGTTTTACCGCCAGACAAGCGCGCGAAGAAATGCAGTGGTGGCAACTCGCTCAAAATCGCCGGAGGAATCAGGTCTGCTTCTTCTTCAGCCGCCTGTTCCTGATAGGACGCGCTGTAGGCATCATGAATGTTCGAATCCACGTTGTGACCATAGCGAATCATCAGCGTTCTGGCCTTGATCTTCGGGATGCCATCGGCGATGTACTGTTGGGTTTCGGCATCCAGGATGCGCAGGGCGATCTTGTTGTTGGTGTTGGCCAGAACCTGACGAGCCTTGCTCTCATCGCCCAGGCGCGAGGCAAAGTCGGCGAAGGTCTGGGTCGCAATGGTGACGCGGAACAGCGCCCCTCCCCCTTTGTTCATCAACTGGATGGTCGGCTGGTTGATCACCTCTGCCGCCTCGTCAATGAACAGGTTCACCGGTTTGATGGTGTCGATCCCGTAGTTGTAGCGGTCTCCGGCGACGGCCGCGAGATCGGCGAGCAGCACGGAACCAATCGCACTGCCAACCGTAGCATCCGCCAGGGAGTCCAGTCCGACATAGAGCACCTTGTCTGCCCGAATCGCACGTGCCATATCGGTCACCACGCGTTCATGGCCAGCCCCGAAGTCAGGAGACAACAGATCCGTGAGAGGATCGCTGGTCAGCATCGAGAGAATCGGGATCAGCGAAGCCACCATTTTCTGGAAGTGATCCCGATTGTGCTCGTAGGTTGAAATCAATCCATCCAGATCGACGTTCTGAGCATCATGGATGACGATCTCTTTGTAGAAGGTGATGTAAGCGAGCAGCTGATTGCCTTTGTATTGCTTGACGAAGCTGCTGACCCGCGACTCCCAGTCTTGCACCTTGTGCTTGAAATGCAGCCGGAGGGCTTTCAGAAGCAGGTCTTCCGGTCCGCCTTCGATATACCGCCGCAACTGAACCATGTTGGGGCGAACGCCCGTGGCGATCAGTCCGTTTACGATGTCATTAAGCACCTTCCATCCGAACGCGGTAAAAGGGTCTGCGCCGGTTTCCGATGGGATCAGCGCGGCGATGCGGCTGGCCAGCTCGGTTTTTCGGTTCCAGTTGCGTAGGGGGTCGATGCAGGCAGACTTTTCCGGATGCGCAGGGTGAAAGTAAATGAAGCGATCAGACTGCCCCAGTGCCTCGCAAACTTTTCGGGCATTGTGGGCAAGCCCGTGATCGCCTTTCGGGTCGATGATGATGACTGGCTCCCCGCGACAGATGGCCTGCGCTATCAGAAGATCAAACAATCTCGTCTTTCCGACCCTTGTTGTCCCGACAATCAGGGTATGGCCAACGAGATTGGAGAGATCGGCGTAGGCGTCCTCTTCTTTTGCCAGTCCATGCAACCAGTACGCTCCATCCTTGTGCAGGATTTCCTTTCCCATCTGCGCAGCAACACCCCGCCCGATCAGAGCGTGCATGCGACCCGCCTCGATGTCAGTCCAATGAAACCCGGAGCCCAGCCAAACCGCATCTTGTAAAGACGCCCTTCTTGCAATCTTCAAGAGCTCGGGGACTTCGATGAACTGTTTCTCGGTGAGCCGGATACGCGTCTTGTCCTGGCTACGTCTCCATGCCTGGATACTCCTGTAGGCGGCAAAACCGGTACAAAGGAGCGAAGTCAGGACACCAAACCTGGTCGGGACGGGCAGTGTCTTGGTGACCGCCAAGGTGAGCGCAGACGCCCCCATCCATGTTGCTGCCATTGGCCATTCGTAGACCCTGCGCCATGGATTGTCGAAGTCGTGTGAATCAAGCACTGGCTACCCATTTCCCATCGGAGTAAGCCTAGATTCCGGCTTCGGTCAGCATTGTTCGCGCTTTTTCCGTCAAGGTATCGACGGCAAGACGATAACCATCCGATTCATCGTCGCGATGCTCGAAGAGAAGCTTTGCCAGACTACGCTTTACCGCCTCGTAACGGATGTAGGGCCTTGAGACCAGCACCCTCAGCACATCCGGCAATCCATATCGCTTGACGTTGTGACGCCAGGCAGTGACGTACTTTGCCGGATATCGTGTTGCCGCAAGACGGATCGCTCCGTCAGCAAGCTCGAGAGCAATGATGTAGCCCCCTTCGGTGGAGAAGGCGGATGCCACCTTGACGTCGACGTACTCGGGTTTTCCGTCGAAAAGCCACACTTGCGGCTGGTCGGTTGTCTTGTTCGTATTCATGCGGTGAAAAATAGCACCGCAACTTTCCGAAACGAGACCGAAAAGCATCTCAAATTAATCTATTTAGAGCGTGCGCCCGCTCAAGTCCTCATCGGGAGGTATCCGGGTGGAAGGGTAGCTCTATACGGCGACTCACGGTCTGCTGGTCGGCCAAGGCAGCCGTTGGCTTCTTGCTGCCTCAACGGCCGGAGTCGGCTCGCTAACGGACGATGGCGCCGAAGGAATTTCGAACGGTGAATCGAAGCGTCCTCGTCCATTAGGATCGCGCGGCAATTGCTTTTACAACTACTCGTAGAAAACTGGTGAGCCAGAAATTTCCAGCGGCGCAAAATCCTCTTGTCGCTGCTGAAGCCGCTGCGTCAAGGGCGTCGAAAGCCCGCACAGTCGTTCAAGAGTATTCCCCGACGAAGGGGCGTCCCTATGAAGCGCACCCAAGGCACCCAGGAAGCTATCAAAAAAACTCTGGCCCTGAGACAGACAAGTTGCGAGGAAAGCTCCGAAAGTTGCCGAGGGGAAGTGGGTCACTGGCCACAAGTGTGATATTACGGCCTGGGCTGGTCCGGCAACGCCCGGTGCGAGACCAATGTGCGGCAGGAGTCCTCCCTCTTCGAAACGGCCGGCATCGCACGCGTTCAAGAACAACAGACGCCGATTCTCCGTCTCCGGTGAGCAGTGCCAAAGGTCGGCCAGTGAGACACGGTCGCCTTTTTGCGAAACTTGAAGTGTTGCTTCATGAGGCGCCCAGTGGTCGAACTCTCCATGGGACATCACCCACAACACATCCACTGCAGGATCGGCATAGACGGCTGCGAATTCGGCGGCAGTTGAATCGACGGCAATGTGCGTGTCGACGGTTACATGCACTGCTTCAAAGCACGCTCTAACAAACTCGAGCTCCATTTCTTCCGCGAGGGTTCCCCCGCCAGACCAGAGAAATACACGCCGAACCCGTCGATCCGGGCGTCGCCTCTTTAGCGAGACACACACAGGCCATGTTCGCCCCCAAACAGCCAGTTGGACAGCCTGGACCGGATGCCCCTCAGGCGGGAGGATTAGTTGGATATCTGGATTCCATTCTTGGGGAAGAGGAGTCGGGCAATACGCTATGCGCATTGCCTCATGAAGCCCTATCGATTCATCAATCCGAGGTATTCCTGGCCGTTCAGGAATCCTAATCCCGCTGTTGTCAGCGCCGGTGACCGTTTTTGCAGTGCCTAAGAAGGCATTGATTTCGCGCGATAGCTGTTCCAACACAGCTTGCGAGTCCCTTACAATTTCCAATTTCTGGGAGTTGCTAAGGCAAAGATACCCGTCCTCACCAAACGGGATTGTCACCAGTAGCGTGGATGGGTCTATGGGATCTGTGTCGTCTAGCAAATGCCAAGCGCGCAACCCATTCACAAGCGCCGAGCATGCACACCCGCGCGCCGCTCGTAAGAAAAAGGGGCGAATCACATCGCTGCGACGTGCTGCGTGCCGAAGGAACTCAATTGACTCAAGTGCCCCACTTGCTGTCTCTTGGTATCTCCTCATTTCAGCTACTACATCAGCCGCCTGGTCCCGGTCGGTTGGGTCGGATACCGTGACGAGCATCTGTGTGCGTTGCTCGTTCACTAGTGCTCCGGAGAACTCGCCGAGTGCCCTTCGAGCCCACTCAACAGCAGGATAGGTTGAAAACTTTCCACCGTTAGTAGCGAGGGCGAGACAGAACATCGCTCTGATTTCGTCACGGAATTCTTGGTCGACAGATTGCTCGATTATGGGGGTTAGTTCACGGGCCAATGCCTCAGCGTCGACGACAGCCCAGGTAAGCATGCTGACTCCGAGGTAGCCTTCCGGTACCTGAACGTCGTCTTTGTCTCTCTCTAAAAGTCGCTGAAAAGTCCAGCGCGCCTCTGGCCAAAAGGAAACGGCAAAATCCTTCATCGCAGCTCGGCGCCTGGCATAGTAGTAAAAGGCGCCAAAAAAAACGGCTGCGGTAGGCAGGAACTTCCCCCACGATACGAAATCTTCATTTGCAAAGAACTGCTTTAGACGATCCGGATGCACCTCCTGTTCGTGCCCCTCCTGAATTTCGCTAGCCAGAGCCCATCCCGCACAATCGCCAAGTTCATTTAGGTCACCGTGCTCGCAAAGAAAGTGCATGGTCCAAGCCGCAGTGACGTACTGCAAGAATTGCGCGATAAAGTCGCCTTCCCCTTTCGCGCCGTTCCTCACTAGTTCTGGGAGCAATGCGCGTGTCCGTCTTTTCTCCACGGCATTAGAAATTTCGAAAAACTGATCATCTAGGTATCGGTGAAGCAGGGCTCGGGCTGCGGCCATCGGGGGGACTCCTTGCGAATGAAGCCGATTATGCTGCCACAACAATGGCGCGTACTTTCTTGATGATTCCCGCATCAACGGCCGGTGACGATTTAATAGCAGCCATGGGCAGACTAGGGCACCACTGGCCCCACTGGCCCCACTGGCCGACCTGCGGTCTATTGTTTTCGGCACATGACAATATCTCGGCCAAAGCGGGCGGTCACTAAGCTATTTGTAGCAGTCTGCAAACCGCCGCATTGCTGCCGGATAGCACCCCCTGCCAATGAATGTCGGCTTAAGTTTCTACGCGCGCGAACTATCGGCGCAAATCCGGTATTTCGTCCATTGGATGTGGTTTGAGCGAAGCGAAAATATTAGGATCAAAAAGTTGCTGAGGCAGAATCTACATTCATCGGCGCCGGCTTCGCCCTGGCCATGGCAGCTCTCCCGTCAGTTCGGCCAAACCCCCGTCGTCCTTAATGCGCGTACCGAAGCGGTTTACTTCACCCTCAGGTAAATCTTCACTGTCGAACCACAACAACGAAATAGTGGTGTCGGTACGTGCGTAGTGCCTCGATAGCTCCCAGAGGTCATCACCCTTTTCCCAGTTGTCGAACCAGATGTCCTGTGAAACTTCATCCGTCTCAGTAAAGCTGTTCCCCGAAGAGCGGATTCGGTGAGCCACAGATTCAACCGGGATTGTCGACCGAGGTGATATCCAGGCACCAGCTTGCCTCAATGCCATTGAGCGTGCGGCATACCGTACTGCGCCACGTTCCATGGTGACGAAGGCACAAGGTATGTCGCTGAGGCTAGCAAACCTCGATGCGGCGGCAGGGAACGATGTGCCAAACAATTCAGCCATATGCTGGATAAGCTCCAGAGATGGCCCTTCCTTGGGAACAAGGGATAGCCATAGTTGATACGGCATCAGCAACTCCGCGGCGAACGTGTCGCAGGCTATTTCATTCGGATGCCGCTTGGCGTAGGACCAAGACGGAACCTCTTCATGGCTCGAAACTAGGTTGAGCACGATATGGGCTATTTCATGGCAGATGGTGAAGCGCTGGCGTTCATCGGTCTCCACGGAATTCACCGTGATGATGTGCTTCCCGTTAGGCTTGGTGACCGAGTATCCAGACTCCCCCTTGCCAAGCTCTTCTTGCTTGACCTTGGCGTTAACTGCGGTCACATATGGAGACAGGTCCTCGCGGATATTAGAAGCATCGACCTTTGCGACAAACGCGCGTGCTTTCTGTCGAATATCCACTTCGTCCATATTCAATCCTCCCCGTCATCGTCCTCGAAGGCTCTCTTGATCCGGGCAATCAAAGTGGCGGGATCAGGTCTCGCGTTCCCGCGATGCCTCACTCCAGCCGCAGCCGAAAAAACGTCGATACCGATCGAAGGATCTTTTAGCACGAATTCAACGAGGCTAGGATCAGCGTCTGCATGGTTAACCAACCACATCACTAGGGCCGCATCTCTGTCTCCCGGTTTAAGAACTTTCACCAACTTTTCCACCAGATCTTGGGATGGATTCGTCTTCTCGCCTGTTTCCAAGCGGTGGACATAAGCATGGTCCACTGACGATAGCTGGCTGACTTCACGCAGCGAAAGAGTTCTGCGTTCGCGTAGCACCTTGAGAGCGGTGCCTAAGCCTGTTTGTGGCATGAGTTCTGATCCTTGCGGTTGCGAGAAAGAAGGGGGAGCCGTTTGTTGTGCTAATCCGACATCCGGTCGTGTTCAAGTCGCCCGTTGCACAGATATTGCAACAGCACGAATGTTCTGATACAGTGTTGTCCAATCAGACAACGGTCGTATAGTTTACGTATGCTTCAAGTTAGTTTTTCTCGGAACTCATGTTGTCTGTATGAGCAACGTATTGTGCTACAGCGGGTAGCAGTTGGCAAGCCAGCCACGTGGCTGGGGTTTTTGATAATTTCACTGTAGGAGAGCCACCATGGCAGGTAAAGATCAGCATGTTGTTCCTCACCAAGACGGCTGGGCGGTAAAAGGGGCTGGCAATCAGCGGGCCACCTCTGTACATGACACGCAGCGGCTGGCCATAGATGCGGCACGGGACATCGCACGCAACCAGCAGTCCGAACTGGTCATCCATCGTCCAGATGGTCGCATCCGCGACAAAGACAGTTACGGTAACGATCCCTTTCCTCCAAAGGGCTGAAGCACCATGGCTGACATACCCACCTACCATGTACTTGCCCTTTCAGGAGGCGGTTACCGTAGTCTTTACACAGCGACTGTTCTTGCAGAGCTTGAAACAGCGCTGGGCCGGCCTATTGCCTCGCATTTTGACCTGATTTGCGGTACGTCGGCGGGAGGAATGTTGGCCTTTGGGCTAGCCGCCGAGATTCCGGCCCAAGAACTCAAAACACTGTTTGAAAACGAAGGCAACCGGATCTTTGGATGCCGCAGTCTTCCCCGGCGGCTGCTAGGGTTTTGGCTGACCGCAAAGCATGACTCGACGGGGCTGCGAGAGGTACTCACCGAGCGCTTCCAGGGCGCCACGATAGGCGATTTGAAACACCGTGTTCTTGTGCCGGCGGTCAACTACTCGACTGGTCGCGGTCAGTTCTTCAAGACGCCGCATCATCCGTCCTTCGAACTCGATCACCGCATGAAGATCGTCGATGCGGCATTGGCGACTGCCGCTGCACCCATCTACTTTCCGCTGGCGCGTAACGATCGCGGGGTTTTCGCCGACGGCGGGCTAGTAGGTAACGCACCTGGTCTCTTCGGCCTCCACGAAGTCAAGACCTTCTTGGTTCCGAATCAGGAAGCGCAGATTCGGGTTCTCGCCATCGGTACGATGACGATCGGCGCGACTGTTCGCGGTGGAGCCAGCCTTGACCGCGGATTCGGCAAATGGCGCGGAGGTCTCTTCGACCTCGTGATATCTGCCCAGGAATCGTCGGTGGACTACATGCTGCGACAGTCGTTGGGGGCCAACTACTACCAGATTGACGACAAGGCGACGCCCGATCAAAGCAAGGACGTAAAGGCACTGGATCGGGTGTCCATTGGCGCCACGAATACGCTCAAGGATCGCGGCAAGCATGCGGCGCAACGTGCGCTGGGAGATCCTCTATTCCAACCGTTTCGAGTGCATCAGGCCGGCACTCCCACCTTCTATCACGGCCCCAACAAGAATGTCCTGGAGGCCACATGCTGAACCTGAGCCCGCTTTTCTTCACCGCCGTCGATGACGAATCCTGCATGCATGAGGAGTTGGAGCTGACGCCTGAGCAGCGTGCTTGGATTGCTGGCGCGCAGACTGAAGTCAGGAATTGTCTGCGGACAGGTATTCCCCGTGTGCTCAGGGAGAATGGATACGTTGACGACGTTCCGCAGCCGCGCTTTTTCACCCAAGGGTCGTGGGCATACAAGACGTTGAATTCGCCAGCGCAGCGTCCTCAGCAGGCAGACCTGGATGATGGCTGCTACCTGCCATTGAGCTTTGTGTCGCAGACCAAGCGTCCAAGCACGGCGACAACGGTGTTCTTTGCCGCCGCCGAAGAGGCGCTAAGGCCGCTGGTCAATGAGAAGCGCTGGACGCTTGTCACAGACAAGCCGACTTGCATCCGCATCGTGATTGCATCGTATGCCCACATTGATATCCCGCTGTACGCGATTCCTGACGAAGAGTTCGCCATGCTCGCAAAGGCTTCGATGGAGCGGTATGGCTACGACTCGTTTATGGAGGCCGCAATCAAGGCAGAGCGGGACGCCTGGACGGCATTACCAAGCGACCAAGTGCTTCTTGCTCATCGTGAATGCAACTGGATGGCCTCTGATCCCAGGCCCGTGAAGGAGTGGTTCTTGGGTGAGGTGGAAGCGAAGGGAGAGCAGTTCCGGCGCGTAGTTCGTTACTTGAAGGCCTTCCGAGACTGGAAATGGTCCAGCGGTGGTCCTGCCTCAATCTTGCTTATGGCCGCTGCGGCCCCACTCTTCGAGAAGCGTGACCGGCGCGACGATCTTGCTCTTCTGGATGTTGTCGCTGCATTGCCAACCCGGCTTCGCTCGGGGGTGAACAACCCTATTGAAGGATCCGAATCACTCACTGACCGGCTTGGAAATGCTGGCGTCGAAGAGGCAGCAAAAGCGTTCGAAGAGTTTGAAAAAATGCTTCGGGGGGCGATTGATGCCAATAGCTCTTCCCAAGCCTGCATTTGGATGCGGGGCGAATTCGGCCCGCGCTTTCCGAATGATCCAGATCGAGTCAAAGTCGTATCTGTGGCTGCCACCATTGCTGCAGCGCCCGCTACGGCCGGACCGAGCGAACTTATAGGGCGTACGAAAGCAGGATGAACAGTGCCACCGCAGCCACGGATGTGATCGAGGCTTTCAAGCAACGGGGTTTTGAGTTCATCGGAAAGGCGGACGACGGCTGGTTCAGGTTGCGCGGGCGACTGACTCCGCCCCAGTCAGGAAATGGCTGCCCCTGTGAAATCCAGCTCGACCCGAAGTTCTGTGAATTGCCTCGCATTCGGCTGTTGGAAATCCCCCCCGAGTTGCCTGCGGCGGTCCCTCATCTTGGTGCAGATGGGGGACTTTGCTATATCGCCAAAGGCACGGTTGTCCTAGATATCTTCGACCCCATCGGACAGTCGCTTGCATGCCTGGAACGAGCCACAGGCGTGTTCGGCCAGATCATGAAGGGAGAGATGGTCGAAGATCTCGCGGAAGAGTTCTTCGCCTATTGGGATGGCTGGCTCTGCTTGGTCGACATTCAAGGCGAAGACCTGGGCCGTCAGCGCTGCATCGTCGCAGAGGCCAATGGAACCCGCTTGTGGTTCATTACCGACAATGAAGAGCGAACGACAAGGAAGCTGGATTCGCTTGGCTACCAAGTCACCGATAGGACGGTACTGACTTACCGTATAAAGACTACCGCGCGGCCTCGCCCCCTAACCAACAACTGGCCTCCGCGTACGGTTCGGGACATTTTGGCGTGGCAGAGCGCCCTTGATCCGAGGTGTCGCCGCAAGATTCATCAGCGTATACAAGAAGGAGAAAAGCAGAAGGCGAATGGAGTTCTGATAATCATCGAATCTCCTCTGATGACGTATGGGTTTTCCGTTTTCTATAACCGAAATGATCAAAACCCAAAGACTAGGTTGGCAGATAGCAAAGACCCGACTTATGGTCTTGAGGTGATGATTGTTTCGGTGGTAAGAATTGATGACCGATATCTTGCCCAGCGAAACATCCCGACATCTAAGACGCTTGCGGGGAAAAGGATCGCGGTGGTTGGATGTGGCACGATTGGAGGCTATCTGTCGGAAATGCTTGTCAAGGCTGGAACTGGCACATCTGGCGGAACGCTTACGCTGGTGGACTTTGACAGTCTGCTCCCGCAAAACATTGGACGCCATCGCCTGGGGTTCCCAGATCTGCTGTCGAACAAAGCCATCGCTATGGCGAATGAACTGAGGCGCCTTGCGCCAGGCGCTGATGTCCGTGCTTTGCCTGTGGACGTCAGACAAGCCCAACTGGGAGAGTTGGACTTGCTCATAGATGCTTCCGGCGAAGAATCTCTAGGGCATTGGTTGTGCGGCAACTATCTGCCGCATACATCTATGCTTTCAGTCTGGATTGAAGGCCCAGGAACGGCTGTTCGTGCACTGCTTAGGACAAACAACTCCGGCGCCTGTTATCGGTGTCTATGGCATAGCAACAGAAGAGGTGAGCTACGATCAGTCGTTGATCCGCTTCCTGTCATCCTTGCGGGGCATGGATGCGAAGGCCTGTATGTGCCCTTCCCGGCCTCGACTTCAGTGTATGCTGCCAGTCTTGGGGCGGAAATGGCTCTTGATTGGGCAAACGACATTTACTCCCCATCGTTACGAACAAGACTGATCGACCGTACACATCAACTCGCTACTCCCGATTGTGCCCCCCTTCGGGATCGGGATTGCCCCATATGCAACTCATAAGTTCGTGGGCTACTGAAGACCGCAGGACCTTGCTGCATTTTTCAGAATCTACGCTTGTGACATTCTTAGGGCATATTCAGGTCAATGATTCTGACTGCGAGGCTGGCGGACTTTTACTCGGTTCGGTTCGTGGAACACACATGCTCGTTGAGCAAGCAACGATTCCCACTGCATGGGATAGGCGGTTTCGCTGTCTATTCGAACGGATGCCATTTGGCCACGAAGCCATTGCACTGACCAGGTGGGCAGCGAGCCACGGAACAATCCGGTATCTGGGTGAATGGCATACTCATCCAGAAGATCATCCCAATCCCTCTGGTCTGGATCGATCAGAGTGGAACCGTCTTTCAGCCAATCGTCTAGACAAACGTGCAATGCTAGCGGTGATTATTGGCCGAAAGAGCCTGTATGTTGAATTGGTACCTAGCTCAGGCCAAGGGCCAGTGTTGTTGCCCGTTGCCTAGTTTTTCTGGAGATGTATCAACCGCAGAGTTTCGCAGCTTCTCGTTCTTTGCGTAGCCATAAGGCGGGGGTTTAATGTCCGCAGTCGCCATGCTGAACTGATATTTGATGCTGTTGGGGGGGGCTATGACGCATAACTTTGAACAGTTGCAAGATCACATTTTGCCGCTTTCGAGGGCGAATACCTTTGAGGTTGCACGCAGAGAGTGGGTTCTAGAGGCAGTTGAGGTTAGCGAGGAGTTTGATTCTTGTCCTTGCGGACAAGCAATCAAAGAGCACTGCTATCTTCGCAATACGGTTACTGGCCACCGTACCTATGTTGGTAATGTTTGCGTGAACCGCTTCATAGGTATCGATACAGGGACTCTCTTCGATGGCCTGAAGCGGATCAAGGAAGATCCTTCCGCGAACACAAATTTTGCAGTCATTGATTATGCGGAGGCTAGAGGTTTTCTGTATGACAAGGAGCCCGATTTCTTACGCTCGACCGCACGTAAGCGAAATTCAAGTGCTGCCCAGACGGCTTGGAAAGAGAAGATCAATCGGCGCATTCTGAACCAAACGGTTGTGCAACGTCGAACGCGGCGCTGAAGGGGGTTCACGTGCGGTAACTCCCCTCAGGCAAAGGTGCTGAACGCACAGCAACGAACTCTTAACGCCCGGTTTCTGGCCTATTGCGGACCGATTAAGTCGTTCTTGGCAACGGCGGCAATGGCCGATTATCGTGCGGTGGCTCCTGCCCATTTTCTACCCGACCCGCCATCCCGCTTCAACTCAGAACCTCACCCCAGCACGTTCTTCAACGCCCCCCTGACCAACCTCTCCTCGGGAAACGATACCAACAATTTCCTGACGCTTTCCATAGCCACAACCTTGCATCCGGCAATCTCGCCGGCCTTCATGGTGCCATCGAAGATAGCCCTGACCTCGCTCATGGTGGGATCGTACGCCCGTCCGGCAGAGATCCAGTGCAGCGCAAGCAAACCACAGTTCAGGGCAAAACCAGGTTGGACTTCTGCAAAGTCATCCACCGCGCGCAGCAGCGTAAGGTGATCGACTGGGGATTTCCGCGCAAGATCAAGCGCGACGGCGTACAGCTTCGCGTCCTTAGCTGCGGCAAACCATTTTCCTTCTTCTCCCGGCGTCCGATCCACCAAGTCGGTAAGGATCGATGCCGGCGTGTGTCCCGGATATTTCTTGCAGATCGCGCGGAAGGTGGCCAGATAGGTGCCGGCCTGATTGGCTTCGAAGGCGTATCGCGCGTAGGCTTCGTCGGCCATGCCAGAGGCAAGGAGAATCCCCTCACAGACTTCGGCGATCCGAGATGAAGGCTCGTTCAAACCTCGTGTTTCTTCAGCATACCGGATGGCCTCGGCTTTGCGCCCCAGGGCGACCAGAGCCTGGACTCCCCATTGTCGGTACGCCCAGAACTTGCGTGGATAAAGATCAATGAGTGCCAACAGGCGCTCATGCTGTTCGGATGCGAGAAGTGCAGACAGGCACATGGACGTGCCATGGAAGAAACCGTACTCCTCTTTGCTTCGACGCCAAACATGTTCGACGGTCTCGGCTAGTCGATCTGCCCATTCACTGGCAATTTCTGGGGTAGCGCAAAGTTCGCCCCAGTAATCGCCCATCGCCTCAATGTAGGGGATCTGGTCGTCCGCGTGTGCCTGATACAACTTCTCAAGCCATTTGCGCCGAAGATCGGGATCGGCGGAGGCCTTGGCAATAAGTGGAACCAGCGTCTCGATGGCACGATTGACGGCGGTGCCTATGGCACCTGAGGAACCATCGATGTTCTGGAGAGCCGGTGAGAGTTTCTGGAGGAACAGGATCGCACCCTCGGCGCCAAGAATAGGATCTTTCTTCGAGGTTGCCTTGATTTCCGACACGGCTTCCTTGATCCGGGTGATCGCCGGTTCGGAGCGCCAGCCGAAGGCACCGGCCCGAAACCGCGCGGCAAACGCCCAAGTGTGCTTGGGTATGGCCACCTTACTCTTCATCCTCGATCACCAATTCTGCCTGCCCATCAAGGATTCCCAGTTCAGCAAGATTGTTTCCCGATGCACTGGAATCCACGATGCGGTGGAGCAGCGCGTAAGACACCCGCCACTGCTGGTTTCCCACCATCAGGGTGACAGTCTTGTCGTTCAGGCGGACGATCTGGCCGCTTCGCTGCTGCTGATTGCGATCGACGAATCCGACCACGTCGCCGATCGCGAGTGCGTTTCGTCCAAGCCCCTCTTTCGGTTGCTCGCGAATCTCGACATCGGCACCATCCAGATTGATCGCCGAGTAGTTGATAAGCCAGCGCTTCTGCGTCTCGAGATCAAGGACGACAGCTTGCTTGCGACGCATCTCCAGCAACTGCCCCTTGAAGGCACGATTGGCCTGCGGGTCGAAATATTCGATGCCCTGTCCGACGCGCAACCGCGCTCGAACGGCAGTCATCCATCCCGATTGGTCGAGGACACGATCAATGGCGGCCCGAAGACGGAAGAGATCAAAGGCCGAAGCCTGGTTGAGAGAGGAAAGAATATCCGTGTAGTTCATGGCGTAAGGGGCGTCGTGATGCTGGACGCCATTTTCTCACTGGATTCAATTGCCACAACCAAGGCGGCCAACGCCGCCATCTCGACAGCAGGTTTGAAACCTCCAGCAACAATCTGATGCGTGAGGTTGTTGGCGACCCTCGTTGTTTTATTAAAGAAAAGATTAAAAGAAGATTATGCAGTTTTCGATGAATCGCGGATTCCATTGCCAGGACTGCGATTGAGCCAGTTTCGCTGACGATTTTTGGCACCCACTATCCCGTCATTTCAGTACCCACTATCCCGTCATTTTGGAACCCACTATCCCGATACCAGGAACCCACTATCCCGCTCAATCTGGGCTATGTCGCACCCGCTATCCCGTGATTCCGTTCTCACCGGCACCCGCTATCCCGTGACTCTGGACGCTTCTGTGGATAAAACACCCTCAGAAACCGTACCCACTATCCCGCGTACGCCATTGCTTGGTGGCTGCTTTTGCAGAACAACACAGTCGCTTTCGTCGATGCGCCAATGCCAACCTGTCGCCACATCGAGGCGCTCAAGTGCGCGCCGCAGAACCTGACGAAACTTCTTCAGTTCTCCTTCCACATCCGCTCCACAAAGTCGTCTGATCGTTTCGACACGGTACCGGTAGGGGGATGCGTGAGTGGAGTAAAAGGCATGCAGCCACTGAGCCAGTGGATGACGCCGAAGCTGCTCGCGCTGCACGTAATCAAGTTGCGTCCATTGGCCAGAACCATAAAGCAACGCGATCTTGGGGTTGATCTCGATGACGTAGCGCCCAGTCAGTTCATCCCGCGTTCCGCCATGGATCAATGGGCCGAAATAGGTCTTGGAGCCATCAGAGATGCGCACAACGCAGGCAGCCAGGTCGTAGAGGGAATTCTTGAGCCATTCGTTGTCACTCTTTCCGGTGTTGCGGCCAATGGACTTCAGGAATGCGTAGGCCGTGAATTCAATCCGCCGACCGGTGCCTTGATCCTTGCCGAGCTTCAGGCATTGCTCCCAGACGTCCAGGTGGTGCTGCATGAGGTTTGGGCCACGCGTGATGAATATCTCGATGCCATCGATGGAGGCTACGTGGCGCTCGAAGGCATAGGACCGCCGCTCTTTAGGGGAAATGCCGAAAAGCGCCGATCTCAGCGCGCCGTTGGGCAGACCACGCTTGTTTTCCGGCCAATCTGGAAGGCCAGCGGCAATCGCGCTCTGCTCGCGGCGTTGGCGCATACGATCCAGCATCTGCGATGCCCCAGCGTTTGCAGTGGGCTCAGATGGCCCGAATGGAATGTCGAGTTGCGGAGAGGAGTCACTCATCCGTACCTTATAGCGGACGAATCTTCGAATTCAGGCTGGAAAAGCACTCGTTGGGGATGCTTTTCGAAATGGGCGACATGTGCGCATGAAAGTGCAATGACTAAGAAACTACTCCCCTACCAATCCAGCGTCTTTCAGAATCCCCTTAAGTCGATAGTAAGTAGCCTTGGAGAATCTAGCCCGTGCAGCGATTTCCCCTTCATTTCGCAACAACCCAAGCAGTTCTGCAGCATTATTGGCAACGACAAGGCCTACTCTGTCGCGAAGGATATCCAGTCCAGGAAACTCAATCTCTCGCAACTCCTTCTGTTGCCGGCGGCAGGCATCTTGAGCTTGCTCTTCAGCCTTTGCTTTTGTATCTATTGCCAGAATTTCATCGAGCGAGGACACCAGCTCAAGAGTTCTATCCAACTCATAAACGAGGGAGAAACGCTCTTGGGGTCGCTTACGTTGTTTTCTGAAAATGTAATCAACAGCTTCGTCGTAGGACTTGAATCGGCGGACCTTATCTGAAGCATTCCTTGAGCAATAACGATCTCTTGCA
>CAISUK010000661.1 GCA_903888645.1 uncultured Pseudomonadota bacterium
CACGATTCAGGAAGAAAACCGAAGAACAACCAAACAGCGAAGAAAATCCCAGCTTCATATCCACGGGACGAAGAAAACCGACCCGAAGAAAATCCAGTTTCACGCCGGCCAAGTAAATCCAGTTTCACCTCGGCCGCGACAAACAACAGCCTGACGCGCAAAATGACGTCGGACGCGGCAACCCTTGCGGCATCATGTTTGCAGCAAGGACCCTCGATTCTAGGGTGCCAAGCGATCTCATTTCGCCGGTGCGACACTGGGTTGCCACGGTTACCCATGATCCCCTGCCACTTGGCACATCCCCTGTAGTCTAGGCCCGACAGTAAGCCTGCAGACGATGTGATATTTATCACACAGGATCCCCGCTAGGTGTCTAATTTCTGCGGATAAGAGTAGGGGTAAATAGTGCCGACTCGTTTTATCGAAGGAAGTGAGCACCGAGGCGATGCGCCGATACCGGCGGCACCGGGCGATGCCTTACCGCGGCTTAGTGCAGCCATTGCAGTGGTGGCCGCTGCTGCGACCCTCGCTGCGACCATTTGTGCGACCCTCGGTGGGTGCGCCAGTGTGGCGCCTGGAGGCCGTTCGCAAGTCACCATGCCGACTTCGCTCAGTTCCGTGTATTCGTCCATCGACATGAACATGCATCTGAGCTCGGCAGAGACCATTCAGGATCAGTGCGTCGGCGTGCAGTGCCAGTTGAATGCCGGGTTCGACAAGCAGGTTCAGCGGCTCGGTGCGCGACTCGCCAGTTCGGCCTACGAGATCTACCCGGATTTGCAGCAGCGTGTGCCGATCTTCCATTTCGTGGTCGCCGAAAAAAGCCAGCCGGGCACCACTTCCGACGCTTCGGGCACGATCATCGTCTATCGCGGGTCACGAAACGGCAAGCTAGACGAGCAGGTTCTGGCATTCCTGATGGCGCGCGAGATGGGTCACGTCGTCGCCCGCCACCATGATGAGAAGTCGGCCGCTGGAATGCTGCTGTCGCTTGTCACCCAGGTCTTCCTCCCCGTGGTCAACGTCACTCGCGGCATCGCCACCTTGGCCGGGTCGGCCGCTTCAGTATGGGGTTCGGACGCGGTAACGCGGGACAATCTCACCGCGCAGGGGAGCGAAGTCGATCAGATCGCCTTCGAACTCCTCGGTCGGCAGGGCTGGACTGTCGCTGATCTGGCAGATTCGCTCTCCGCCTATTCGCAGGGCCTGGTCGAGAATTCCTGGGCGGACGATCTGCGCAGCGCTACCGCTCGCTGCGAAAAACAAAGAATGCTGCTCGCCATTGCCGCGCTGCAAACACCCAGCGTTGCTCCAGGCAGCGAAGCAAAGGAACCGAAGCGGGTTTCGCCGTCCTTCGCACGGATAGGTGCGGAATCTACGTTGGCAGTGCCCGGGCTGAAACTGCAATAATTGTCTGCTATCAAACCAGTGGCCAGAATTGCCCGCTTCCCTGTACTACCGTCGTAATCGCTAGATGGCACTCGTTCAACTCATCTATGTCAGCTCTGCTGTGCGGACGTTGGCGCAAGGCGACATTCGACGAATGCTCGAATCCGCGGTCACCCAGCAGCGCCGAAAGCATGATGCCATGGGCCGGATTGGTGTTGATCAACCGCTTGCCTCAGGCGTGAGTGAACACGCACTTGGTGGTGATCAGCAACATGTTCGACTCGCTCCAAGTTAGCGAACTGGCCTCGATCAGCGCAATCACGTCCGATGCCTCGACCTCGCGCACGGTCAGCGCACCGAGCCGGTTCTCGATCCGTTTTAGGTGACGTCCGTAGGTCACTTGCGTGCTCTCGGCCAGGCTCACGAGCTTCTTGACTTGATAGTCCTTGACCAACGCGCGAACCGTCCAGCCCTTCGCCGCCGTAGCCTTTGCTTTCTGCTTGTCGGCAGCGGGGTTGCGCCCTTGCATGATCTCGGCGCGCTTGATGGTGGCGATACCGCGCGCATCGGCGAGGCCGATGTCGGGGTAGCGGCCGATCGACAGTTCGCGTCGGCGGCCACCATGGCTGTACCGAAGAATCCATCCAGCGGTCCCTGTAGCCGAAAGCGTGAACGTCAGTCCGCCCCCATCCACCTTGGCCAGCGGAGTTCCTGCCTTGATCCAGTGCCTGATCTGCAGGTCCGACAGCAGCCCTTTGCCTCGTGCCATGTTTCCCCCAGTTGTTCTGATGTAGCAGCTACCATTCCAGCTACCATATTTTGGCAGAACGGGGTGAGACGTCAAGAGACTGCAAGATCAGAGGAATCACCAAACTACTTGTTTTATTGGGGTTTTCGTATGGCAAGTGAGACGTAGTGGAACGTCAAGAAACACTACATCAGAACAATGTCGTATTGTTCCTGGTTGTAGCTCGACTCCGGGTGTAACGAGATGGGCTTGCCGATGAAATCGGAGAGCATGGCGAGTGCCTGTGATTCTTCGTCGAGGAACAGGTCGATCACAGCCGGTGCGGCAACCAGACGGTACTCCCGCGCGTTGAATTGGCGTGCTTCGCGCAGCAGTTCGCGGAGGACTTCGTAACAGACCGTCTGGGAGGTTTTTATTTCGCCGCGGCCACCGCAGGTCGGGCAGGGTTCGCAAAGTATGTGCGCCAGCGATTCGCGGGTGCGTTTGCGCGTCATTTCCACCAGACCAAGCGCTGTAAAACCATTTACGGTAATCCGCGTGTGATCGCGTGCCAGTGCCTTGTTCAGTTCGCTCAGCACGGATTCTTTGTGTTCCTCGTTTTCCATGTCGATGAAATCGACGATGATGATGCCGCCCAGGTTGCGCATGCGCAATTGGCGGGCGATGGTTTGTGCCGCCTCGAGGTTGGTCTTGAAAATCGTATCGTCAAAATTGCGCGCACCGACGAAACCGCCCGTGTTGACGTCGATCGTCGTCATCGCCTCGGTCTGGTCGAAGATCAGATAACCGCCGCTCTTGAGATCGACGCGACGCGCCAGCGCCTTCTGGATTTCGTCTTCGATACCGTGCAGATCGAACAGTGGCCGCTCGCCCGTGTAGTGCTCGAGCAGCGGCTTGACCTGCGGCATGTACTCTTCCGCGAACGCCAGCAATTTGCTGAAGTTCTCCCTTGAATCGATGACGATTCGACCCGTCTCGCGTGTAACCATGTCGCGCATCACACGCTGCACGACGGTCAGATCGTGGTGCAGTAGCGCCGGCGGCTGGGCGGCGGTGGCGCGACTGCCCACTTCGCCCCACAGGCGCCGCAGATAGGCGATATCCGCTGCCAGTTGTTCGTCGCTGGCATCCCCAGCCATGGTCCGGACGATGAAACCACCGGGTTCGTCAGGGGGTGAAAGGCGCTGGATGCGTTCACGCAGTTGCTCGCGCTCGGTCTCGTCTTCGATGCGCTGGGAAATTCCTATGTGCTTTTCTTGCGGCAGATAGACGAGCAGCCGGCCGGCGATTGACACCTGGGTAGTGAGCCGCGCGCCCTTGCTGCCGATGGGATCCTTGAGCACCTGGACGACAATTTTCTGACCCTCGGAAAGAATCCGTTCGATCGGCCGGATGCCTTCTCCGTTGGCCGGACGAGCGTCCCAGATATCGGCAACGTGAAGGAAGGCGGTACGCTCGAGGCCGATGTCGAGGAATGCCGATTGCATTCCAGGAAGGACGCGCACGACACGCCCGAGATAGAGGTTACCGACGATGCCCCGACTGTTGCTGCGTTCAACGTGCAGTTCCTGCACGGCGCCTTGCACCATCAAGGCGACGCGCGTCTCTTGCGGGGTAAAGTTGACCAGATATTCTTCGCTCATTGCCTGTCGACCCGATTCTCAAACTGGATAACCGAAGCGGCGCAGCAGCTGAGCGGTCTCGCATAGCGGTAGGCCCATGATCCCGGAATGGGAGCCACGGATCTCCTCGACGAAAATTGCCGCACGGCCTTGGATACCATAGGCGCCGGCCTTGTCCAGCGGCTCGCCGCTGGCCACATAGCGCCGGATCTCATCGGGCTCCAGCGTACGGAAGTGAACTTCGCTTGTCGAAACCACATGCTCGATGCGTTTGCCATTTCCCAGGGCGACAGCCGTCAGCACCCGGTGGCTGCGGCCCGACAATCGGGTCAGCGTCGCTGTCGCTGCGCCCGCATCGGCCGGTTTGCCGATAATTTCGCCATCGACTTCGACGGTGGTGTCGGCAGCCAACACCAATTGCGGCAGCATGTGCCGCTGCTCGACGACCCGCACCCCGTACTCGGCCTTGGCAGAGGCGACACGGACCACGTAGTCATCGACCACTTCGCCGGCCAACGGATCTTCATTTACCTGATAGCCAGGGCGCGCCGGATCCCTGAACATCAACATGTCAAACCGGACGCCGATCTGCTGCAACAGTTCGCGGCGTCGCGGGCTTTGTGAGGCGAGATAGAGACGTGCCTGCAGGATGGCCATGGCGCTTATTCGCGGTGATAAGGGTGACCGCGCAAGAGGCTGCTTGCGCGATACAGTGCCTCGGCCAGGATCACCCGCACCAAGGCATGTGGCAAGGTCAGACTGGATACGCGCAAGGACTCTCTCGCCTCTGCCTTGAAATGTGCATCCAGCCCATCCGGTCCGCCGATGAAGATCGCCACGTCTTCCCCCTCACCCATCCATTTTTCGAGTCGTTGTGCCAGCTGTCTGGTACTCAAGTCTTCGCCGCGCTCGTCGAGTATTACACGTCGGCAACCGCCTGGCATGGCGAGGCGCAAGCGACTGGCTTCAGCGGCAAGCAGCGCGTCGGCGGTCTTGCCCGAATTGCGCGGTTCAACCTTGACCTCGACCAATTCCAATGGCGTTTCCCGAGGCATCCGTCTGGCGAAATCCGCCCATGCTGCTTCAACCCAGGCCGGCATTCTGGTGCCGACGGCAACAACCAGCAGCCGCACGCCAACTCAGCCTGCCGCAATGACCGCTTCAGCGTCGTCAGCCTTCGCTGCCCTGGCAGTCCGCTTCGGCTTGGCTTGCCAGAGTTCTTCCAGTGCGTAATAGCTCCGCGTTGCCGGTTGCATGACATGAACAACGACGGCGCCGAGATCGACGAGTACCCATTCACCGCCGTCTTCGCCCTCGATCCCATAAACCATGCCGCCGGCTTCCTTGACCTTGTCATGGACATTGCGCGCCAGTGCCTTGACTTGGCGGGTCGAGTCGGCAGTGGCAACGATGATGCGATCAAAAAGTGATGACAACTTCACGGTGTTGATCACTTCGATGTCGCGGCCCTTGATATCTTCGAGGGCGGCGACGGCAATTTTCTGCAGCTTGCGAACGTCCATGCGCTTAATCTGCAATCATCAGCGAATCGCGCAGATTAGCTGGCAATTTCAATTTCGTCATAGTTCCTTCACTTAGCATAAAGTTGATTGTCGGCAATATAGTCGAGAACAGCTTCCGGGAGCAAATAACGGGGGCTGCGCCCGGCAGCAAACTGGGCGCGGATGTCGGTCGCTGAAATGTCCAGGGCAGTAATGCCGAACGGCAGGATGCGGCCAGCCGGTGAGTCTGCCAGAGCAGCAGGATCGTCGCAGCGGCGCGCGGCCAATTCCGTGGCCAGTGGCAGAGGCAGCGCCTCGACAACAAGAGAATGACCAGGGCGCGTTGCCACTGCAATATGGGCAAGGTCGAACAATTCACGCCAGCGATACCATGCCGGCAGACCGAGAAATGCATCGATGCCGAGCAATAGAACCAGTGACCGGTCCCGCGACACACCACTGCGCAAACGTTCCAAGGTTGGCACGCTGTAGCTGGGCGTGTCGCCGAGCACCTCGCTGTCGTCAACCGCGAATCCCGGATGGCCGGCAACCGCCAGGTGAACCATCGCCAGGCGATGCGCCGCCGGTGCCTTCGGCACGCCACGATGGGGCGGTTGACCCGCCGGAATCCACAGCACGCCGGCGAGCTCCAGAGCCGCCAGCGCTTCTTCGGCCAGACGCAAGTGACCGGAGTGGATCGGGTCGAAGGTTCCGCCGAGTATGCCCAGTGCCTGGCCGCGCCGCTCAGTCATCGACCACCTCGGCAATAGCAATCGCCGGCGGGGCGGAGAATACGTCACGGTAACTGACGTAAATGCTCGCGGTCAGCGCCGGTGCCAGCAGAAAGACCAAAAGCATGCGCAATACCACGGACAACATGCTGACCAGCCCGCTATCGATCATTCCGGCGACCACCAGAATCAAACCCGGCAATACCACGCCAACCGCGCTCACCGTCAAGCCGTAGGCGAGGAAGGCGCGCCAATTGCGGAAGCTCGCGACGGCACTGAAGAACAATGATTTCAGCGGTGCGACGCCATCCCAGCCGGTCAGCAGCGGGGCGAACCAGAAGGCCATCATGACCGGCGCCGCAATCACCAAAACGCGCAGCAGCAGTGTGGCCATTTCGCTGTCGTCGAGTGTCCCCTGCGGCAAGTCGTTGAACAGTTCGCCACCGTCAATGGCAAGATTGATGATCAAGATGGCCAGGGTCCCGACCAGATGCAAGCCGCCGAGGCGGATCAGCGCAACCCGCTGATGACTCAATCCCACGGTCAATGCGGCTAAGACCGGCGCTCGTCCGCCTTCGATGGTGCGGCAACCATTGGCCACGATGACGGTAAGCAATGGCAAAAGGATGGGCACCAGCAGCGGCCCGATCAAGGGCAGCAGGTTGATCAGTATGACGAAGCTAAGGTAGCCCAGCGTCAGCGCGGTGAGTAATGGCGGGTTGGCGCGAAACAAACGAAATCCAGCTATCAGCCAGAGAGCGCCGTGGCGGGCGGGAAGGCGGCGGGCCTGCATGGATTTGAGCGAAGGGGCGTTAGCGGTTAATCGTGAATATTGCCACTGGCAGCACGGCCGAGCCGCTGATCATGAACCGCTGGCGAACCTGTCGATAGTTAGAATGAATGTATCACCCACATTGGAACACGCAATCCGGAATCCAATGATTCCTGCCGTGACCAGGTTCCGTCGCCGCGACTGTCGATCAGGTAATAGGGAACCCCATGTGACGGCGTCACTTTTTGCATGTAGAGCTTGCCGTGAACGCGATATTCCTCGACCTTGTCTTCGCCGCGCTTGGTGATCGTTACCTCGGGCTCCAGCGACGGATCGAGTTGCAAGCCGGCCGGTGGTGGCGGCGGTTCCGGGAGGGGTGTCAAACCAGCAGGTTGCTGCGCGACTGCCGGCAATACTGCCAGCGCGGCTAACAGAACAATGGACTGGCGCAGAGGGTGCATGATGGAATACCGGATCGAGTGTTGAGGGGCTGACGGAGCATGCGGCGATTCTAGCAAAGAACCTGTCGGGCAAATCCTGGCACGCCTCCGGGAACCCGCTTGGAATAGGTCGGGCCGGATCAAAGGTTCAGCAACAAATCATGTTCCGCCGGCAGTTGCTCGAAGCTGCGCGTCTCGTAGTATTTGAAAATGGCATTGACAATTTCTTCCGGCTCGTCGATGACCTGAATCAGTTCGAGGTCGCTGGGGTCGATCATTCCTTCGGCGACCAGCCGGTCACGGAACCAGTCGAGCAGCCCCGCCCAGAACGATCGTTGCACCAGGATCAGCGGAATGCGCGGCGACTTGTGCGTCTGGATCAGGGTCAGCGCCTCGAGCAGTTCGTCGAGCGTGCCGAAACCACCGGGCATGACAATATAGGCCGTCGCGAAACGTACGAACATATACTTGCGGGCAAAGAAATGACGGAAAGTTTGCGAGATATCCTGATAACGATTGGAATGCTGCTCTTGCGGCAACTGGATGTTGAGACCGACCGCCGGACTCTTGCCGTAGAAGGCACCCTTGTTGGCTGCCTCCATGACGCCTGGGCCGCCACCGGAAATGACGCTGAAGCCGGCATCCGAAAGCAGTCGGGCGATTTTCTCGGTCAGCAAATAGCTGGGTGAATCGGGCGCGATGCGGGCGCTGCCGAAGATGCTCACTGCGGGCCAAATGGCGCTCAGGCGCTCAGTCGCCTCGACGAATTCTGACATAATGCCGAACACTCGCCAGGCCTCACGGGCCGAGGTTCCGGAAGCGCCGTGCCAGTGGTCGGCTGACTTGGGCAGTTTGTCCTTAGCGTTCATTTCTTGCGTCCCTAATCCATGCCCACACTGCTTCTCGTCGATGGTTCCTCTTATCTCTACCGCGCCTTCCATGCGCTGCCCGACCTGCGCAACCGGCACGGCGAGCCGACCGGCGCCGTCTATGGCGTGCTGAGCATGCTACGCCGGCTGCTTGGCGACTACAAGGCGGATTACCGCGCTGTCATTTTCGATGCCAAAGGCAAGACTTTTCGCGACGATTGGTACCCGCAATACAAAGCCCATCGGCCGCCGATGCCCGATGATCTGATTGCACAGATCGAACCGCTGCACGCCTGCATTCGTGCCGCTGGCTGGCCGCTGCTGATGATCGATGGCGTCGAGGCCGACGACGTCATCGGCACCTTGGTCAGCGAGGCGGCCGGGCACGGTTTCGACAGCATCGTCTCAACGGGCGACAAGGATCTGGCGCAACTGGTCAATCCCCGGGTCAGGCTGGTAAACACCATGAACAACGAAACGCTCGACGAAGCCGGCGTGCTGGCCAAATTCGGCGTTCGGCCGGAGCGCATCGTCGATTATCTGGCGCTCACCGGTGATGCCGTGGACGGTGTTCCCGGCGTAGACAAGGTCGGGCCGAAAACAGCCGTCAAATGGCTGACGCAATTCGGCTCGCTGGACAATGTCATCGCCAATGCCAATGAGATAGGGGGAGCAGTCGGCGAGAATCTGCGCCGAGCCCTCGATTTCCTGCCGCTCGGGCGAAAACTGCTCACCGTCGTCTGCGATCTGCCGCTACCTCTGCATGCCCATGAATTGACGCCGCCGCTGATCGACTCGGAAAAGCTCGCCGAACTCTACACCCGTCTCGAGTTCAAAACGTGGCTCAAGGAACTCCCCTCTCCCCCCGCGGGAGTGGGGCAGGGGGAGAGGGGGCCAGACGCGCAATCCGCCCCTAACCCCGGAACCACCGCATCACCCCCAAGCGAATTACAGGAACCCGACCGCGGAAACTACCAAACCATCCTGACGGACGCAGATCTCGAGAACTGGATCGCCAGGATCAAAGCCACAGCGCTGGTCTCGGTCGACACCGAAACAACCAGCCTCGATCCACTCACCGCGCAACTCGTTGGCATCTCCTTCGCCATTGCCCCCGGTGACGCTGTCTATCTGCCGCTCGCCCACAGCTATGCCGGCGTCACCGCGCAACTCCCTTTCGATGCAACATTGGCGAAGCTGAAACCATGGCTCGAGGACGGGACCAAACACAAGCTGGGCCAGCATCTCAAGTACGACCGTCACGTTTTCGCCAACCACGGAATCGAACTGCGCGGCATCGCCGAGGACACCTTGCTCGAATCCTACGTGCTCGAGAGCGACAAGGGCCACGACCTCGGCCAGCTTGCTTCGCGCCATGCCGGCCTCAAGACCATCAGCTACGACGACATCACCGGCAAGGGCGCCAAGCGCATCGGTTTCGAACAGGTGGCGATCGAGCAGGCTTCGCTCTACTCGGCAGAGGATGCCGACGTCACGCTGCGTGTGCATCAAGCCTTGGCTCCACAACTTGCCGCGGAGCCGCAGTTGGAAAAGCTTTATCGCGACATCGAACTACCGGTGGCGGAAGCGCTTTACCGGATGGAGCGCAATGGCGTGCTGATCGACGCGGCCCTGCTGCTTCGGCAAAGCCAGGAACTTGGCGAGAAGATGGTAACGGTGGAAGCGCAGGCGCACCTCGCCGCACACCAACCATTCAACCTCAATTCACCGAAGCAAATCCAGGAAATCCTCTTCGAACGCGAAAAACTGCCTGTCATCAAAAAGACGCCAACCGGGGCGCCCTCAACGGATGAAGAGGTGCTGACGCAACTAGCCCTCGACTATCCACTGCCCAAGCTGATCCTCGAATATCGCAGCCTGGCCAAGCTGAAAAGCACCTACACCGACAAGCTGCCGCAGATGGTCAATCGGCGCACCGGCCGCGTCCATACCAGTTTCTCGCAGGCTGTCGCTGTCACCGGCCGTCTCGCCTCCAGCGACCCTAATCTGCAGAATATTCCGATCCGCACCGCCGAGGGCCGGCGCATTCGCTCGGCATTTATCGCGCCGCCCGGACACCACATCGTTTCGGCTGATTACTCGCAAATCGAATTGCGCATCATGGCGCATCTCTCCAACGACGCCCGCCTGCTCGAAGCCTTCGCCCATGGCGAAGATGTGCATCGCGCCACTGCTGCCGAGATCTTCGGCATCACGCCGCTCGAGGTCGGCAGCGATCAGCGTCGCGCTGCCAAGGTCATCAATTTCGGCCTGATTTATGGCATGAGCGCTTTCGGTCTGGCGCGCGAACTGGGCCTCGAGCGCAGTGCCGCGCAAGCTTATATTGACCGCTATTTCGCCCGCTATCCCGGCGTCGCCCGCTACATGGAAGAGACTAGGCATATGGCCCGCGAAAAGGGATACGTCGAAACTGTTTTCGGCCGCCGCCTGTGGCTGCCGGAGATCCGCTCGAGCAACGTCGGCCGCCGCCAAGGCGCCGAGCGCGCTGCCATCAACGCGCCGATGCAGGGCACCGCCGCCGACCTCATCAAGCTGGCGATGCTCGCCGTGCAGCGCTGGCTCGATGATAATGGGATGGTGACGAAACCAATCCTGCAGGTACATGACGAACTGGTGCTGGAAGTGCCCGATGCCGAACTGATTGCCGTGCGCGAGCAGCTGCCGCAGCTGATGGGCGGGGTTGCGATACTGGCTGTGCCATTGCTGGTCGAAGTCGGCGTCGGCGCCAACTGGGACGAGGCGCACTGACCCGGCGGTGGTTGCGGCCGCCGTCGCGGCTGGCGATATTGCTCAGCCGCGAGCACCTTCATCGGCGAAATTCAATTCGACGCCATTGCCAACCGGATCGCTGAAAAATAACTGTTTATGGCCGGTGGAGGGCACCTCGGCGATTTCATAGCGGATGCCCGCGGCATCAAGCGTTGCTATCATGGCAGGGAAGTTCACGCAAGAAAACGCGACGTGATCGAGGGTCGTCGCCGCATTGGTCAAGCACACTTCCGCCGGGCCTGCCGCGCTGAGGTGTACGACTGCGTTTTCGCCGGCATAGAGCCAGTAGCCGAAGCTGGCAAAAGGCGGCCGGGGGCCTTGGCGCAGGCCTACCACAGCACAATAGAAATCGCGAACGGGCGCGAGTAATTCGTCGGTAACGCGAATGTTGATGTGATGCAAACCCAATGTCGTCATGAAAGTCTCCAGTCGTCAAGCGGTGCGCCGTCGCGGCCGCAATGTTCGTACTTCCGCAGTGATTCACGACTATAGCGGAACGCTTTTCACTTTTCCGCAGAGGCCTGATGCTGCTATGCTCCGAACTCCACAACGTCGGAGTTCCCACTGTATGAAAGCCCTTTTTGCAACCCTGCTGCTTGCTGCCACATTTGCCTGGGCTGGCCAAACGCCTGCCCCAAACACAGCAGCACCGACAGCGGCGGCAGCCTCCGTCAAAGGCGAGGTTCTCGAAATCAAGGATGTCGAGAGCTACACTTATCTGCGCCTCAAGACCAAGGATGGGGAAACCTGGGCCGCAATTGGCAAGGCGTCGGTCAAGAAAGGCGCGGAAGTGACCATTGAAAACGTCATGGTCATGAACAATTTTGAAAGCAAGTCGCTGAAGAGAACCTTCCCGACGATCCTCTTTGGCAGCCTGGCCGGGGCAGCCGTTGCGGCAGGTTCTGCAGGAAGCGCGCCAATGGCCGGCGCCAACATGGCCACGGCACATGCCGGCATTGCCAAGGCGGCTGATCTCGGCGATGTCCACGTCGCCAAAGCCACCGGTGCTAATGCGCGTACCGTTGCTGAAATTGTCACCAAAGCTGCCGAACTCAAGGACAAGCCGGTCCTGGTGCGCGGCAAGGTGGTGAAATACAACGCGGAAATCATGGGCAAGAACTGGGTCCATTTGCGCGATGGCTCCGGCTCAGCGTCCGACAATAGCAACGACGTACTGGTGACCACAACCAGTCAGGCGAAGACTGGCGACGTCGTGACGGCGAAAGGTATCGTCCGCACTGACAAGGATTTCGGCGCGGGCTATGCGTACAAGGTGGTTATCGAGGACGCAACGCTGCAGCCCTAGGGATTAGCCGCCATGCTGGCGCGGTTTTTCCTGATTCTGGCACTTGCAGCCGTCATTCCTGGAGGCGCGGCCATGGCCGTCGACGAACCCGCTTATCAGGCTTCGCTCCAGGAAGGCGCCTTCGAAGTGCGCGATTATCCGGCACTGGTAGTGGCGGAGATTACCCTCGGCGGCGATCGCAGCAGCGCCGGCAACGGCGGATTTCGCGCGCTCTTCAGCTACATTACCGGCGGCAACAGGCGGCGGCAGAGCATTGCCATGACGGCGCCGGTGGTGCAGGCGCCTTCACCTTCAGGAGGCGAGAAGATCGCCATGACGGTCCCGGTAACGCAGACCGAGGCGGCCGGGGGATGGACCGTTCGTTTCGTCATGCCTGGCGGCTCGACGCTCGAGTCGCTGCCCATCCCGGACGATGACAGGGTCCATCTGGTCGCTGTGCCAGCGTCGCGCATCGCCGTCGTACGTTTTTCCGGGCTTGCGCGGGAGCAGCAGGTCGAAGCTGAGACTGGCGGCCTCAAAGCCTACATTGCCTCGCACCAGCTGCGCCCGCTCGGCCCGCCCTCGCTGGCGCGCTACAACCCGCCGTGGGCGCTCTGGTTCATGCGGCGCAACGAGGTCTGGATTCCAGTCGAAGGCGATGCCAAGTCTTCGTCCGGCACGGCACAATGACGCACGCAAAATAACGAAGGCCCCGGATGCATTGCATTCGGGGCCTTCGGGTGGTCGGCGGGGAGGGGTACCGGCCACCGGGGGAATCGTGCCCCTCAGGAAGCGAAGTATCGTTCCGAGTCGGCGAGAAACTGTTCAATCACGTTGGGTTGCATGGCGGTCTCCAATTCCATTCTTGTTTGCGATAGCGAATAGATGGCATTGGCGAAGCGGAGTTCAAACGCGATTTGCAACAGTTTGTTTCGCCGCGACTCGCCGCCGCTTCCCGCTATTTGGCTCGCCCGTAGTGTGCTGTGAAACTGGCCTTGCCGAGCGCGTTGGCGTTGATCATGAACCCCGTCAGCGCCGCAGTCGCATCGGCGGGAACATCGATTTTTTCGGTCTTCAGGGCGAACACCGTAAAGATATAGCGATGCGGCTTGTCACCTTGCGGTGGGCAAGTACCACCCCAGCCGGCGTAGCCATAATCGATGCGTGCCTGTGCTGCACCTGCGGGCAGCGTCTTGCTGTTTTGCGCCCCGGTACCGGCCGGCAATTCGCTGACGGAAGCAGGGATATTGATCACCATCCAGTGCCACCAGCCCGAACCGGTCGGCGCGTCCGGGTCGTATACCGTCACGGCAAAGCTTTTGGTGCCCTGTGGGGCACCTTTCCATTGCAATGCCGGTGACAAGTTCTCGCCGGCGCACCCGAAGCCGTTGAATTCGAATCTCTTTGCAATGCTGCTGTTGGCGGGGATGTCCGGGCTGGACAAGACAAAGCTGGCAGCATTGGCGGCGGAGGCAGCGACGACGGAGGCTGTGACCACGGTGGTCGCAAAGGCGAGGACCGAGCGGGTGTATTTCATGAGGTTTTCCTTGTACATGACGATCCGATAACGATATTCGAAGGCGCCGCCCACCACCTACTTGGCCACAGCAAGCTTGTTGAGCATCTGCTCAAGCTGGGCTGCCGGAACAAAGCCGGGAACGCGGTTGCCATCGGTGAAGAAAATCGTCGGCGTGCCGTGGATGCCAAGTTTCTGGCCAAGCGTCGTGACTTTTTCGATCGGGTTGTCGCAGGTCGCTTCCTTGGCCGGGACACCGTTGGCCATCCAGTCGTTCCAAGCCTTGGCCTGATCGGCCGCGCACCAGATGGCCCGCGACTTGTCGGTCGAATCCGGCGCGAGGATGGGGAACAGGAAGGTATACATCGTGTAGTCGGTGACGCCGGCAAGTTCCTTCGCCAGCTTCTTGCAGTAGCCGCAATTAGGGTCTTCGAACGTGGCGAATATGCGTTTGCCGTTACCCTTGACAGTCTTGATGGCGAGTTCCAGCGGAAGATCGGAAAACTTGATCTGCGCCAGCTTTGTCTTGCGCGCTTCGGTAAGGTTCTTGCGCGCTTTCGTATCGAGGATTTCGCCCTGGATCAGGTAGGTGCCCTTTTCATCTGAATAAAGGACGTCGGTACCGATCTGCACCTCGTACAAACCGAGCACGCCGGCTTTGCGCACCGCATCCACCTTGGCGCCGGAAAACAGCGCCTCGACCGATTTCTTGATCTCGGCCTCGTCGGCATAGGCGACCGGTATGACCGCGGCGACAGTGGCAAGGCCGATCAAGGCGCGGCCGATTAATTTGTTAAGCATAATATCTCCAGGGGTGGGGCGGGTTGGGTGAGTGGGAATTACGGATCAGCGCATCGCGTAGCGAACCAGCGAGTCCCTTACGACAGGCAAAGCATTGGTGAGGTTCAATCCGATGTTGCGCAGCGCCTTGAGGCCGGCGTTACGCGGCGCGAACAGGCGCTGCAAGGCATCGGTGACCGTTTGCAGAGCCAGCGTTTCCTCGGCGCGAGCCCGCTCGTACTTGCGCAGCAAACCGTAGTCGCCGCAATCGATGTAGTCGGGCATGGCAGTCAATTCCTCGCCCAGCACGCGGGCATCCTGGAAGCCAAGGTTGATGCCGTGACCGGAAAGCGGATGGATGGCGTGGGCAGCATCGCCCATCAAGGCCAGGCGCGACCCGATGCGGCGCGGCGGACGCATCAGGCGTAGCGGAAAACCGGCCGGCGGCGTTACCAGCGTCAGCTTGCCGAGTCGATGCCCGCCGGCATCGCCAACCCTGGCGCAGAATGCCTCAGGCGACAGCTCCAGCAACTCCTTGGCATGCGCGTCCGGAGTTGACCAGACGATGGAAATCAGGTCGCCCGCCAGTGGCAGGTAGGCCAGAATGCCATCGTCGCGAAACCACTGGAACGCCGTATTGCGATGCGGCAGTTGGCAGGCGAAATTGGCGACCACGCCAATCTGGCCGTAGTGATGGAAACTGACATCGATGCCGGCCGCCTGTCGCGTCCACGAATCGGCGCCATCGGCCGCAACCGCCAGCTTGGCCGTGATCGCGCGGCCATCATCCAGCGTCAGCGTTGCCGCATCCGGCGCGAACATCAGTGCCTGGGGCCGCGCCGGACAGAGCAGGGTGAGGTTGGCCTGGCGTTTTGCCGTTTCCCATAGTTCGTGATGAAGCAGCGAAGACTCCACGATCCACGCCAGTTGCGCAACACCGCTGTCATACGCCGACAGATCGAGCCGGCCGTCGCCGTCGCCATGCACCTCCATCGCCGAAACACGTGTCATGCGCGCCGCGTCGAGGTGACGCCATATGCCGATATCCTCCAGGAACCGCGCGGTGCCGGGGCTCACAGCATAGATGCGCGCGTCCCAGCCCCCCGGCGCTCGTGGCGCCCTGGCCTCGATCATGGCCACGGAAAGCCGCGCGCTGCGCAAGGCCACCGCCAGGCTACAGCCCGCCAGACCACCGCCAACAATCAACACATCGCAATTCATCGTCAAGTTATTGTCCAAAAAAGCATTCTTGACAAAACAAGGTGGCGCCGCTGATAATCTCGCCCCTTCCCGGGTCACCTTGGGAAACGGTGATGTAGCTCAGCTGGTTAGAGCGACGGATTCATAATCCGTAGGTCGAGGGTTCAAGTCCCCCCATCACCACCAGATTATATGCGGCTGCTCGTGAGAGTGGCCGCTTTCATTTCCGCGGTCTCCGTAGCTAGATCGTAGCTGCGAGGACGGAATCCAGCCGCGAAGCCGCGATTCCCAGATGATCGGGCGCGAGATGGGCGTAACGTTCCACCATCGCCCCGG
>CAISUK010000662.1 GCA_903888645.1 uncultured Pseudomonadota bacterium
GCGAGGTGACCGCTCCGGCTAGCTACATCCCGGAAGCAGACAGCATGGACTGGGCAACGCATTACCGACTGGAAGTGCAGCTCAACGAGCCGTCTCCTGACGGTGGCGGCTTGTTGGCGAAAGTAGAGACATCAGTCACTGAAAAAGCTGCGGTACCCACTCGGACGCTGCTCAACGAGACCACCCAAGTGGTGGTATTCGCGAGTGAAGGAGTGACACGTTCCGTTGCTGTTCGCGATATTCCTGAAGGTGGAGTGCCATGTGTCGTGGTGGACTACGACGACATGCGAGAGCTTCCCCAGCAAGGGGTAGGCGACTTTGAGCGCGAGCGGATTGGTTGTACGCGTGAGGAGTTCGATCTGGCAGCAAGCTACATTTGGTAGTTCATTAAGCATTACTAAACCTACCCGCTCGGGAGCTCTACTCCCGGCAGGGATAGTGCCTCCGGCGGATCTTCTTCGGAGGTTCACATGTCAATAGACAAACCAGATTGGCAGAGTCTGCTCAAACAGGCTCTGACAGTGCCGGGCACGCTTTCAAAGGCTTACTCGGTGTTTCACAACTACTCGCTGGGCAATCAGCTGCTGGCTTCCTTTGAACTTGCCAGTCGCGGTTTGCCTCTGTCCCCTATCGCGTCATTCATGCGTTGGAAGGACCTGGGGCGTAGCGTCAAAAAGGGCGAAAAGGCAATTCCCTTGGTGATGCCTGTAACCGTCAAGAAGAAGGCAGTGGATGCCAATGCCGGCGAAGAGTCAGCAGATGGTGTCCGCACTATCTTCATCCTGAAGCGCAACTGGTTCTCGCTCGATCAAACCGAGGGTGAAGCATTCAGGCCCGAAGTGATCGTCACCGAGTGGGACAAGGTGAAAGCCCTGGTCGCATTGGACATCAAGGAGGTTCCCTTCGAGATGGCTGACGGAAATTGCCAGGGCTATGCCAAGCGGGGTGTCCGCGAGGTTGCCGTCAATCCGGTAGCGGCGATGCCATGGAAGACGTTGTTCCATGAGATTGCTCATCATCTGCTTGGCCATACGGCCACGGGCGATGCGTCTGGTGTGATGGCCGATGGCCCCTCGATGCCGAAATGCATCAGGGAGGCGGAAGCCGAGGCAACGGCCTATCTGTGCTGTGCGACCCTTGGGTTGCCAGGCATGGAGGAAAGCCGTGGCTACATTCAGAGCTGGCTGGACGGAGAGGAATTTCCGGAAAAGTCGTCGCGCCGGGTGTTTGCCGCAGCGGACAAGATCCTGAAGGCTGGAACCATCGGGCTACAAGGGAAGGAGGACAGATGCACGACAGAACTTATCAAGCAGTAGCAACAGTCCACGATCCACTTACCGACAAGGGCATGAATGAAGAACCTGTTCATGATCGCGTCAATCTGGATCGCATCAAAGCCCTGAAGCTGGCGAAGCTTTGGTCAGAACAAGGGTACTGGAGCTCGATTTACAACCAACTGACAGCGGAGTGTGTCGAGTGCTATGCCCCCAAACGGTGGTGAGCTAAACCACATACTGTAGTCAGCAAATCATTTCCCACACGGGGCGTTCACGGCCCCATGTGGGCCATGGTGCCCCGCCTTTCCAAGAGGAGTTGCACCATGTCACAAATAAAGCAGCAATTGGAGTCTGGCAAGCTGATACACGTTGGCCAGCGGATTCACTGCATTCTCAATGGCGGCACCGATGGCGTTGTCACTGCCATTCATGGCGTACAAGATCCGGGATCGTGTCAAACGATCGCAAGTGGCATCGGAGTGACAGGCGGGGGTGCCCATCTCGATATTGTCTGGGATGACGGCACTGAATCTCGCGGCATTCCGGAAAGCCTGGCCAGAACTTCTGTGCAGTGGAAGCTCTATGCGGAAGTGGCCTCGATGTCGGAGGTAGTCGAACTCAAGGCGAATCTTGCCATTGAGAAGGCGCGCCGCCAGGCAGAAGAGGACGCCAGGCAGGTTACCTTCAACAAGGAGTGCGATCGGCTTCGTCAGGCTTATCCGCAATTAATAACGCGCGAGACCGAGTCCAGTGATTTCAAGCGCTGCCTTGTGAATGTCCGCATCATCCTGAAGGAGTTGTTCTCAGGAATCAAGTTCAGCGTTCGTCAGGATTCGTTTGGCTCGCTGACCGTGCGATGGACTGATGGCCCGACTGAAATGCAGGTCGGCAGCCTGGTGAATGGCTTCAAAGGCGGCAGCTTTGACGGGATGGAGGATATTTACCGTCATGAGCGCACGCCATGGAACACTCTTTTTGGTGAAGCGAAGTATCTCTCGCTCCATCGAACCGAGTCTGAAGTGATCGTTCAGAAGGCAATCGATACCCTGTGGGATGTTCTGCCCAACGTGCGAGCGCTCGTTAAGCCGACTCCAGCATCGGTCTTCTCTGTCAAGTCCGAGCAGGTACCTGGCCTTGAAGTCAATGTAGCCGAGCTTCTTCGCACGCTGTGTTCCCACTACGATGCAATTCAGGAGCGTTTTGAGCGAAACGGCACAAAGTACGGCCGCTTGACCTTCGTGGTCGATTACGCGTGTGAAGCGCAAAGCAAGTAACAGCAATCCCTTACCGGGGGGCATCTCCTCCGATAGGGGCGGGCCTCCCTTGTCTTCATGGAGGTACTGATGCGTGCATGTCAAATGTTGTTTGGAACAAGGGAGAGAGACGGGCTGGCCTATATCGAGCCTTTGCCGTCGTTTCATCCGCTGTACAAGATCCGGAAGAAGTTCGTTGCGATCGGTAGCTATATCGGTCGCATTTTTCGCTTGGGCGAGTGATGGAATGCATTCGACCATAGCATGACAGGAATCCCGTGCCCTTGTGGCACGGGGTTTTCCTGAACCGTCTGGAAACAAACAGGCCGTTCAGGAAAACCGAAATTCTGTCGTCTGGCTACGCCTGGTGATTGATGCTCCCAGCTGGGGAGTCAAAACAAACAGCAATCAACTTGCGCCGGGGAAGCCCGTCGTTAATTCAACCCTTGCGGGCACACCATTCCCGCAAGGGCATGGTGCGTCCGTGTATCCAAAGGAGATGCATCATGGATGAGCATCAGTTCTACCCAACGCCAGAACAGCTTGCACGGAAGGCATGGGCAACCTTCAAGAACAAGGATTTCTCTCGTGTTCTTGAACCATCGGCCGGTACCGGCGATTTGGCCAAGGTACATCCGGGGCGTTACGACTCCTGGCGGCGAATCAAGATCGACTGCTGCGAGATCGACATCTCGAAGCATCCGAATCTGAAAGAGGAGGGTTTTACCATCGTCGGACTTGACTTCATGCAGTTCTCAAGTGCGGCGGCGTATAGCCATATCCTCATGAATCCACCGTTTGCTCAGGGTGCGCATCATGTCCTGAAGGCCTGGGACATCCTGTTTGATGGTGAAGTGGTGGCGATCATCAATGCGGAAACGATACGGAATCCGTATTCGAAGGATCGCCAAATGCTGACCCGGATCATCGAGCAGCATGGTTCCGTCGAGTTCATCGAAGAGGCCTTCATGGATCCCGATACGAAACGGAAAACAGAGGTCGAAATTGCGCTGGTGCACCTCGTCAAGGAAGCCAACTACGGCAAGGATATCGTCGGCAGCATCATGGAAGACCTGAAACGGGATTCCATGTCCGACGCCAAGCTGGCTGAGGGCTATCGGGAGATGAATGAGCTGGTTCTGCCAAACTCATACATCGAGAACGCCGTGCTCACATTCAATGCGGCGGTTCGCGCCATGCGCGAGTCCGTCCATGCCGAGGCGCGAGCACAGCACTACTCCGGCCTGATCGGGAAAACCTTGACCGAGATGAACGGCAACATTCCTGCGAAGGAAGCCGCATCGACCTTGGACTTTGTTCGAACCGAACTTGGCAATCGATACGACAAGCTGAAGGATCAGGCGTGGAGCAATATCCTGCGCTCAACCCAAGTGCTGTCAAAACTGTCGTCTGCTGCACAGAAGCGCCTGGAAGCCGAATTCGAGAATATCAAACACCTCGAATTCAGCACCGGCAACATCCAGGGATTCCTGCTGGGCCTAGTCGAAAGTCAGGGCGAGATCCAGCTGGGCATGGTGTGCGATGTCTTCGATCAGATAACCCGCTACTACTCGGACAACACCGTGTATTACCGTGGCTGGAAGTCGAATGACAAGCATCGTACCTGTGGCATCAGGATCAAAGGCACACGCTTCATATTGCCTGGCCACCGCGCTGATTCATGGCGCAATGAGCCATCCTGGGACTCGCTTCAATTGCTGCGCGACTTCGATAAGGTATTTGCGCTGCTGGACGGAAAGCAGGAACCTGACTTCGGTCTGGCCCGTCTTTTCGAGACAAGCTTCAATATGCTGCGCACGTCAAAGCGAATGAGTACGGATTATTTCGATGTCCGCTATTTCAAGGGCATGGGGACGATCCATTTCTATCCGCGAAACGTGAAACTGATTGACCGTCTCAACCGCATGGTCGGCCGCCATCGTCAATGGCTGCCACCCGAGGGGGAGTCGGTACCGGAGGGGTTCTGGTTGCAATATGACCAGGCAGAGCAGCTGGATAAAGAGGTTCGGGCAGAAGTCGCCAAGCAACACCTGTCCGGCTGGCAAGATCCTTTCTGGCGGCTCAGTCGAGGCCGGACGGATGGCGAAAGCAGCGGTGCTGAAGCAAGCATCGATGCCGCACTTGCCTCCGTGCAGGACCGACATGGAATCAGCATCGGAGTTCTCGAAGCAAAAAAACAGATGCCGCTGCTTCTGGCGGCGTGACTCATTGTTCCCACTATGGGGGTACTTATCCCCGTATGGGGAGGGTGCCCCCTTTTCATTTTGGAGGCACCATGAAGCAGAAATCAAACGCAGAGCTACTGGCATTGCTGGTAGGCAACGATACGGCAAAGGCGCTCGCATTCAGGCCACTTGTCGAGATACTTGGGTTTGCCAAGCCTCGCCAGCAACAGCTGTGCGAAGAAATCATTCCCTACGTTGTCCATCCCGCATTAGCCGCCGCCAAGGAACTGTTCACGCGATGTTTCAGTGAGCAGCTTTCAACTGGCGATCTCAGTCTTTCCTCACCGGCAGCGGTTCAGTCGTTCCTGTGCGCCAAAATCGGGCACTTGGAGCACGAATCGTTCTGGTGCCTATGGTTGGATGCGCAAAATCGCCTGATCAAGGCGGAAGAGCTTTTTCGCGGGACCACCACTCAAACCAGCGTGTATCCGCGAGAGGTCGTGAAGCAGGCGATCGCGGTCAATGCGACCGGCGTGATCTTCGCGCACAACCACCCGTCCGGATTCCCGGAACCATCGAGAGCCGACCAGACGCTAACAAATGCGTTGAAGTCAGCTCTTGCGCTGGTCGATGTGAGAACGCTCGATCATTTCGTGATCGCAGGCAATAAAGCGCTCTCTTTCAGCGAAAGGGGATTGCTGTAACTGCTGTATCGATTGATGGATCGACATTGTGATGTAGTCACTCAACCCACCGGGGTGCTTTTGTCCCCAGTGGGGTCGGGGCCCCCGGTTTTCCTATGGAGGATCCCTGTGAAATCATACGAAGTAACCAAGATCGGCCACAATCGCGGGAAACCGCGATTGTGGCTGGAAGGCAGCAAGGCGCTACTCGGCGGTTTTTTGCCGGGGAAGCGCTTTGAGGCAAAGAAGAATCTCGACAAGCAAATGCTGACGCTTGAACTGTCGGACTCGGGCTGCCGTATTGTTTCGCGCAAGCTCAAGGGCGAACGCGAGCTACCGGTGATTGACATCAACAGCGGCGAGCTGCTGTCCGTATTCGATGGGATCGAGGCGGTCCGAGTGGTTGTCCAGGATGGCAAGATTTTCATCCTGCCGTTGGCCGCAGAAATTGCGGTCAAGGAACGACTCGGGCGACTCAAGGCAAAGCTGGACTCAGGCTCGGCGATCCTGGTGGGCTCCCTCTCGCATGGAGGTGGGGTGTTGTCGCATGCCATTCATGCCGGACTGAAAGAGGCCGGTGTGGAAGCGAAGCTTGCGTTTGCCAATGAGATACGGGAAGAACTGCTTGAGCAGGCATCGGAAATGAATGATGCCTGGGATGGCGAAACCTTGCCTCTGGCCGCGCCAATGCAGGAACTGGCATTCGATACCTGGGCGATGAATCAGCTGCCCAAGGTCGAGGTGCTGGAAGCAGGTTTGCCGTGCAGCGGAGCATCAGTTGCCGGCCGAGCCAAACGTGGTCTGGAACACCCGGAAGCCCATCCCGATGTTGGGCATCTGGTGGTGCCATTCCTGGCCATCATCGCCAAGGTACAGCCGGCCGTCATCCTTCTGGAAAACGTCAAGCAATACCTCACGTCGGCCTCGATGTGCATCCTGCGCAATCAACTACGCGACTTCGGCTACAACCTCCACGAGGAAGTGCTGCAGGCAGCGGAATGGAACGCGCTGGAGCATCGGGAGCGGCTGTGCATGGTGGCAGTCACCCGAGGGCTTGCCTTCGATTTCGCAGGGCTGGTACGGCCGGACAGAAGGGAGCAACAGATTGCTGAAATCCTCGATCCCGTTCCGGAAGATGCCACCTGCTGGAGTCGTATGGAAGGTCTGAAGGCGAAACAGGAGCGGGACAAGGCCGAAGGTAAAGGCTTTGCCATGCAGATCGTGACACCGTTTGACACCAGGTGCCCGACGATCACGAAGGGATACGCGAAGGTCAGATCGACCGACCCGAAGCTTCAGCATCCCAGTGATCCAGATCTGCTACGCCAGTTCACGCCGGCAGAGCATGCAAGGATCAAGGGAATCCCGGAGCGGCTTGTGAATGGTCTTTCGGCAACCCTTGCGCATGAGCTACTTGGCCAGTCGATCTGCTACGAGCCTTTCCAGGCTGTTGGCAGGCTGCTTGGACAGGTAATGAAGGCCTGCGGTCATGCCATGGCAACCCCAGCATCAACGTATCGAGCTGCGGTTGCTGGCTGATCTCGGTGGATTCAATAGCCCGCCCGGTCTCCTCTTTACAGAGGGGCCGGGCTTTTTACTTTTGGATACACAGACTGAATCTCTCCACGCTTGCCAGTCGATCCTCCGCACAGGTCCAACGGACGTCAAACTGAGTATCCCAGTCGCGCAACGTCATTACTCGCTGGCAGCAGATCGTCCACATTAGAGGAAGGCGACCTTAATGGCCTCCGGCTATGCAGAAGGAAGTAATGCAGAACCTTCCCCTTCTGGAAAGCGGCCTGGCCATCCTATAAAACCAAATAGACGAAATCACTTGAAATGGTGGGGAGTGGTGACTAAACTATGTACAATATGTTTAACATATGGTGATCGATATGTATTTTCAGGATATTGGCGCGA
>CAISUK010000663.1 GCA_903888645.1 uncultured Pseudomonadota bacterium
CAATGCCGATGCCGGTATCCAACACCTCGAAACGCACCAGGACATCGCCGGGCGCTTCCTCCAGCAGAAGGCTCTGGACGACGATACTGCCGCGTGCCGTGAACTTGAGGGCGTTGCTCACCAGGTTCTGCACGATCTGGTTAATGCGCATGGCATCGCCGCGCACGCTCATCCGGTCCTGCGCCGGCGCCGGGCGAATGTGCAGGTCGAGGCCCTTGGCTTGCGCCGCAGCAGCGAACAGCGTGCCGATGTTGTCGAGAACGCTGCCCAGGGGGAAATCGCCCGGCGCGAGCGTCAGTCGTTCCCCTTCCAGCTTGGAAATGTCGAGGATGTCGGCGAGAACGCCGAGCAGCCGCTGGCTCGACTCCTTGACGTGGTTGAGCTGCTCCGCTTCGATCGCTGCCGATTGCGGATCAAGCACCAGCAGCGCGCCGTGCGGCGGCACGGCCCCGGGAAAGCGGATCGGCTCCAGCTCGCAGGCGGAGCGGGTAGCTTGAACAGCTTGTTGCACCGTGCAAAAATGGGCGCTGCTGACACTTCCAGGCATCGCCTGCTTGCAGCAGAGCGTGTCGGAAATGCCGGACCAGCAGTATCATTTCCATCACCGCTGCGGGTGACAGCCTTCCCTGCAGAAAAATCACGGAGATTGGACCAGTCGGCCTGTGAAGAACCAACATAACGAGCAGTTCGATTGCGCGCAGGTGGATCATCCACTGCCATCCGACCAACGCGAGGTCGACGCCTGCCTGCTGGCAGCACGGCGCTGCTACGACTTCCATCCCTATTTCTACATGCGTTACGGCGAGCGCGGCAGCGCTTTCGCGCGCACCGATGGCGGCTATCTGGCGACACTGGTCGATCAGCCACAGGCCAAAGTCGACAAGCAGGTCTTCTGGCTGGCCACCTTCCTCGCCAGGCGCGGATTGCCGCGCTGGCTGATGGAAACGCATCTGGATCTGCTCTGCGAGGAATTGTCGGCGGCGGTGCCGGCGCGCAGCGAGGCTTATCAGAAGCTGCTCCATTCCGCCGACCGGCTGCGCGAAGCCAGGACTGCGTGGATTTCGCAGGCCGATTTCGACGCCTTGATGGCATCGTTCGACGCCAGCTCCGGCGGCTGGATCGAGCGCGCCGGCGGGCTGCTGGGCGCGGCCGTGTGCGATGAATGCTGCGGCTTGACGCATGCGGTACCCAGCCTGCTCTCCTGGATGGATGACGCCAGCCGCTTTTCGCCGCAGTGGTGCGCTGCCGTCAGCGAAACACTGGACCGTGCCCGTGCCATCGCCGCGCAGGCGAAAGGCGCCTGACGCTTCGCAGGAACATAGGCTCGCGGGCTGCCGTCGAACCCGGAAGACCTCGAATCGGCGCGTTTAAGCATCAGATCGACAAGCTGCAAGATTTGGTTGGAACTCGTCAGGCCCCGTCAGAGACACGCCAAAGGGGCCTCAATATCATGCACATCACTTTGCCTGACGTCGTTCCCAGGCGCTTGATAACCAACGAGGTGTCCCATGTCCATATCCATTCTTGCAGTTGATGACTCCGCTTCCGTTCGCCAGATGGTTTGCTTCACCCTGAAAAATGCCGGCTACGAAGTCAGCGAGGCGGTTGATGGCATGGACGGCCTGGAAAAGGCCAGGTCCAAGCATTTCAACTTGATCCTGACCGACCAGAACATGCCGCGCATGGATGGGCTGACACTCATCAGGAATGTCCGCGCACTGCCGCACCACAAAAAAACCCCGACGCTGATGCTGACCACCGAATCGTCCGATGCCATGAAGGCACAGGGCAAGGCGGCTGGGGCGACCGGCTGGCTGGTCAAGCCCTTCGATCCGCAGCGACTGATCGACGTGGTCAAGAAAGTCGTCGGCTAGAACACATTCAAAGGAAGAACCCGCCATGAGCCTGGACATCAGCCGCTTTCGTCATATTTATTTCGCAGAAGCGCAGCAGCGTCTGTCGACCATAGAAACGCTGCTGCTCGAACTGGATGTCGACGATCCGGATATCGAGCTTCTCAATTTCATCATTCATGAAGTCAATTCGTTTGGCTGCTCGAGCGCTCTGTTCGGCTATACCGATCTGACCGATGCCGCCCATGCGCTCGAGAGTCTGCTTGCCCATGTCTGGGGTGGCGATCTGCCATTTCGCAGCGAGATGATCGATACCATGCTTGCTGCCGCCGATGTGCTCAAGGCGCAACTGCATGCGCACCGCGACGGGACGCCAATCGATGCCGCCGCAGTGGAGGCAATCCGTGCGCGCCTCATGACAATGACGATCGCAGCAATGGCGGCACCGCATGCCAGCTATGGCTTGTTCGAACCGTCGCAAGCTGGCCTGTAAGCAGAAAATCCAAGTGCGCAAGCGAGGAGACACCGTGACAACCAGCACAGCCAGAACCGGGGAAGAGGAAGGGATCGCCCAGGAATATCTGGCCTTTACCGTGGGCGGCGAGGAATATGCCACCGATATTCTCAAGGTCCAGGAAATTCGCGGCTACGAATCGCCGACGTCGATCGCCAACACACCCGCCTTCATCAAGGGTGTCATCAATCTGCGCGGTGTCATCGTTCCCATCCTCGATCTGCGCATCAAATTCAACGTCGGCTTGGCCGACTACACGGCGTTTACGGTGGTGATCATTCTCAACATCGGTGGCAGGACCATTGGCATCGTCGTCGATAGCGTTTCCGACG
>CAISUK010000664.1 GCA_903888645.1 uncultured Pseudomonadota bacterium
GTGCCTGTCATGGCCTGTCGCTACGGCATTCAACATGGTCAATACGCGCTGCGCGTCGAGCGCTTTACCGCTGAAGATGAGGCCGCGCTAAATTGAGCGGGGTACGGAGACAGACATGAGCGATAGCGATCAACTAGAGGCAGACGCAATATCCGACGATTGGGCCGCCGCCATGAACGAGCAGGCCGTGGCTGAATCGACCGGTGCCGCCGCCCCCGCTGCCCAGGCGGCGGATATCTTCGAGCAGTTTTCAGCGCCGGCAAAACCGGGCGGCGGTGGCGCGAATCAGGATTTCGACATGATTCTCGACATCCCCGTGAGCTTGGGTGTCGAACTTGGCCGCACCAGAATCTCGATTCGCAACCTCTTGCAACTGGCACACGGCTCGGTCGTGGAACTCGACGGCCTCGCCGGTGAGCCGCTCGACGTGCTGGTCAATGGCACCCTGATCGCACAAGGTGAAGTCGTGGTGGTCAATGACAAGTTCGGCATCCGCCTGACCGACATCATTACGCCCGCCGAACGGATGCGCAAACTTCAGCACCGCTAGCAATGCATGCCATGAGTCGCATGCAGGGAAAAGCATAGACTTTCGCCCTCTTCTCTGCTTCTGACCGCCTGTTCCGGCGGCTATGCTGGCGTGGACCTTGAGTCGGCAAAGCCACGTCATGAAACTTCGTGTCACCATCATCGCTGCGATTTTCACGATCGCCCCAGCGGCCCACGCCGAGAACGCCACATCACTCGATATCGGCGGCATATTTCAGGTGTTGTTGGGGCTCGCCGTTGTTCTAGCGCTGCTCTTCGCCAGTCTCTGGCTACTCAAGCGACTAGCGGCCCCGCGCGGTGCTGCCGCCGGCTTCATGAAGGTCGTCACCGCGACGGCGGTCGGCACGCGCGAGCGTGTCGTCGTCGTCGAGGTCGGGGATACGTGGCTTGTGCTCGGGGTCGCCCCCGGCAGCGTCACGCCCCTGCACCAGTTGCCGCGCCAGGATGTACCGACGGCATCGCCCGCCGCCAGCGGCGATTTTGCGGCGCGTCTTGGTCAGTTCATGGATCGTGGCAAACGTGCAAGCTAGACGCTGGATCGCTTTAATACTGTTGGCAGCACCGCTGGCGGCGCTGTCCCAGACCATGCCCGCGCTGACCAGCACAGCTGTGCCCGGAGGCGGAACACAGTGGTCGCTGTCAATTCAGACGCTGCTCCTGCTGACCAGCCTGAGTTTTCTGCCGGCCATGCTGCTGATGATGACGAGTTTCACCCGCATCATCATTGTCATGTCCTTGCTGCGTCAAGCCATGGGTACGCAAACCGCCCCGCCCAATCAGGTCATCGTCGGCCTGTCCCTGTTCCTCACGTTTTTCATCATGGCGCCGGTGGCAGACAAGATTTATACCGAGGCCTACCTTCCCTTGGCGGAAAACAAGATCAGTTTTCCGGAAGCCCTAGAACGCGGGTCGGTGCCATTGCGCACCTTCATGATCAAACAGACCCGTGATGCCGAGGTCACCTTGTTCACCAAGATCGCCAAACAGCCGAAACCCGAATCGGCGGACAAGTTGCCGATGCGCGTCCTGATACCAGCATTTGTCATATCGGAGTTGAAGACCGCCTTTCAGATCGGCTTCATAGTATTCATCCCCTTCCTGATTATCGACATGGTGGTGGCGTCGGTGCTGATGTCGATGGGCATGATGATGATGTCGCCGGTAATCGTGTCGCTACCGTTCAAGATTATGCTTTTCGTCCTGGTGGACGGCTGGAATTTGCTGATTGCTTCCCTCGTGCAAAGCTTCGGTTAGGCACGATTCATGACAATCACATCGCCAATCTTCATTCAGCGGGAATCGCTGAGCCACTGCGGAGACCGCGGATCGCAAATTGTGTGCCGCGCGTTTTCGCGAACACCCTGCCAGGAGCCAGCATGACACCAACCACCGTTATCGAACTCGGGCGCCATGCTATGGAAATTACCCTGCTCATTTCCGCGCCTTTATTCATCGCTGCACTGGCGACCGGACTCGTGGTCAGCATATTCCAGGCGGCGACATCAATCAACGAGGCAACGCTGTCCTTCGTACCCAAACTGCTTGTCACTTTTTTTACGCTGTTATTCGCCGGCCCCTGGATGATTTCGGTGATGACGAGCTACATTCGACAGTTGTTCGAGTCGATACCCGGGCTGATCGACTGATCGGTCCGCTGTTGCCAGCGGCGCCCACTTCCACGACAAGTCGCCGGCTGAAATGATCTCGATTACGTCAGCGCAACTCGATGTCTGGATCGCGGCGTTCATGTTTCCGCTGTCGCGCATCCTTGGCATGCTGGCGGTCGCGCCGCTATTCAACATTGCCGCAATCAGCGTCATGACACGCCTTGTTCTTGGCGTGGCCATGACCATTGCCATTGTCCCGATTCTGCCGCCGATGCCGCCCATTCCGGCAGGATCATGGCTGGGACTGGTGGTGCTGGCCGAGCAGATGCTGATCGGCATCGTCATCGGCACGACGCTGCGGATCGCCTTCACCGCCATCGATTATGCCGGAAGCCTCATCGGCCTGCAGATGGGTTTGTCATTCGCGGTGTTCTACGATCCGCAAAACGCCGCCCAGACACCCGTCATTTCGGAATTCGTCAATCTGGTATCGCTGTTGATCTACATCGCCAGCAACGGGCACCTGATGTCGCTCGCAGCATTGGCGGAAAGCTTCACCTTGTTTCCCGTTGCGCTCACGCCGTTTCCGGCAACCGGTTTCGGCGCCGTCCTGCATTGGGCTGCCGCGATCTTTTCAATGGGGCTGCTGCTGGCACTTCCCCTCGTCGCCGCATTATTGATTGCCAACATCGCGCTTGGCGTGCTGTCGCGAGTCGCGCCGCAACTGAATCTTTTCGCCATCGGCTTCCCTGTCACGCTGGGTGCCGGGTTCTTCATGCTGATGCTGAGCATGCCTTACCTGGGGGCCGCGATGGAGCACCTCTACGAGCAGGCCTTCATGGTGCTTCGGCAAGTGCTTGAAACTAGCGCGGGATAGGCGTCGATTCGACTGCAACGGGCTCAGCTTCAGCCGGCTTCAAGGCCACCAGTTCGACAATGCCTTCGCCGACACGCCGGTTGCCCAGTACCGACGACTCAATGCCCTCCGAATATTCGAGAACGCGGTAGCTTCCAGCGCCAAGCGCTCGCACCAAGTCGTTGGCGCGCTTGTTGAACACCACCCTCGCCTCACCGGCGCCGCCTGCATAATAGCGTTTCATGTGCAGCGCCAGATGGTACTGGGTGTCGGAGAACTTGACCTCTTCGATTTCCCAGTTGGGTGCCAGCGGATCGAGAACAAGATAGGCGACGCCGGAATAGGCGCCCCAATAGACAATCTTTTCTAGCGCCACATTGAGACCTGGTGTCAGTTGCAAATTCCAGTTCGGAACCGCGGACCCCGAGGTCGGAATCGTCTTTGCCGTGTTACAGCTTGAGAGCGCCAGCGCTGCAAGCACGGCAAGACCGGCAGTCCTCATGGCAGATAGTTGAAAAGGGATAATTGATTCGTCATTTGAAAGCTCTTCTGCGCCGCCGTCAAACTGGTCTGATTGCGGGTCAGATCTGAATATGTCTTTGCATAATCGAGATCCTGAAGGTTCGACAGCGTCTGCTGATATTGGAGACTGAGCGCGCTGTTGGTATTGCCCAAGGCATCGACTTCGCTGAGCCGCGAACCAACCAGGGAACGAACCCGCAGGACGTTGTTGGCGGCCTGGTCGAGATTGGTCAGGGCGAAGCCGATCTGATTGGTGAACGCCGCATTGCCTGCTGCCGTTGCGGCCTGCGGGTTGGAAAGGGCGGTAATCAGATTTTTCAGCGTCGTGAAAATGTCTTGCGAGGTGCTCTTGGTCACGGTAAACACGTCACCGCTGGCCGGGGTACCGGTGATGGTAACACTGGCGCCGAAGTCATTGTATGGTGCCGCCAATCCGGAAAAGGTGATGGGGACACCAGGAGAATAGGCGTGGGTGTAAGTATTTCCGGGAAAGGTGGTGGTCGAGTTCCCCGCGGGGGGGGGAAGGAACAGCGACGCTGGAGGTGCCGTCGACATGTCAACCAAGTCGTAATAGGTCGTGCCTGTCGTCGGTGTGCCGAACAAAGCCGACATGCCCGTATTGCCTGTTGCGGCGGTGAGGGTCACGTTGGATGTGGTCAACGGGGTGGCGTTGGATGTAACGGCCAACCGGCTGGCTCCGTTCACGCTAACAACGCTAACCGTCACCGATTTCCCCAGGCCAGCTATTACGGGATTACTGTTAATTGACGCCTGAACAGCTGCCGCGAGGTTAGCTGGCGTCCCGGTTCCCAAGGCCCCTGATGTCACTGTGACCGTCGCAAAAGAACTGCCGTCAATCGAAATATTGAACTTATCGTTGACGCCGGTCTGGATGCTCAACCCAGTAGCTGGAATGTCGACGCTGCCGAGTGCCTCAGCACCAGTCGGCGCCGTCCAGAACTTGACTTGCAGATTGCCGCTGTTGCTGACGCTGTTCCACTTCGCCGGATCGGAAATGCTGCCGCCATCGATGACCCCCGTACCTGTGTTGGCGACGGTTGCGTCCAATCCGGTGGAAAAAAAACCATTGCCATTCGGTATGCGCTGGAATATATCGCTGCCGGAATCGCTGACTCCCAGTTGGCGCGAGGCCGACACCTGCAATAAACGCTGGCCGCTGTCACCAACATAGCTCACGCCAGTTGCCACGCTCCCGGAGAACGGGATGGTGCTTCCCTGATATCCCGAATAGAGATACTGGCCGGTGCCGTCGGTGCTGTTGGCGAGGCCCATCAGCTGGTCAAAATTGGCGCTCAGCTCATGAGCGATGCTTTGCCGGTCGCTGGTCGTCAAGGTGCCATTGCCGCCCTGTATCGTCAGTTCCTTCACTCGCGTCAGCAGGTCGCCGACGCTCGACAAGGTGGCATCGGATAGTCCCAGCGCCGACTTGGCGTTGGATTGATTGGTTGTGTATTGCGTGGTGATGTCCTGAGCCTGCTGGACTTCAAGCGCCCGTGCTGCCGCCACCGGATCGTCGGCCGGTGTCAGGATGCGACGCCCCGTGGCTACCTGCTGCGACAAATGCAGCAATGATGCCGTCTGCTTGTTCATGGCGCTGACGCCAAGATCGAAGATCATTCCAGTGCTGACACGCATATTTCTCTCCAAACGAGCCTGGTCAGCCGAGTGCCAGGATCGAATCGAATAGTTTCGAGGCCGTCGCCATCAACTTCGCTGCCGCCTGATAGGCTTGCTGGTAACGCAAGAGATTGGCAGCTTCCTCGTCAAGATTGACACCGGACATCGACTGCTGCGCGTTGTTTGCCGAGTCGAGCAGGCTCTGTTGCGCCTCGCCAGTCACCGTCACCTCGCGAGCCTTGTTGCCGACGCTGCTGACGATCTGCGAATAGGCGCTGGTGTAACTGGCAGTGGCATTGCCCAGCGCATCCGCATCCAGTTGCTTGGATGACTGCAGCTGACTGATCGCCAGAATGTTGTGATTGTCGGATACGCCGTTGTTGTTCTTCGTCAGGGTAAAGGTGTCGCCGTTGGCGGGAGAACCGGTAATGGTCACAGTAGCGCCGAAACTATTGGAAGGCGGATTGTAGGCGGCTGCCAAGCCAGTGAAAGTGATCGGTACTCCAGACGAATAGACGTGGCTGTAGGTGTTGCCAGCGCCACCTGGCGTCGATGCGTTGCCGGTATATAACGAGGTCGGGGTCGCCGTGGACAAATCCACCAAATCGTAATACGTGGTACCGCCGCCCACTGCCGTCGGCGCGCCGAACAACGTTGCCATTCCACCATTGCCTTCGGATAAGGCCACGCTGGAGTTAGTCCCAGTGGAACCCGAAGTTACTACGAGTTGCCCACTAGCAGCGGCACTAACTGTCACCGATTTCCCCGCAGCCACCAGCGCTGCGTCGGCATTGATGGCGGTCTGAATCGCTAGCGCGGCCAAGGCCGGTGAATTGTAGTTCGCAATTGGGACGGTGATTAGCGCGCTGGTGCCATCCACCATCACATTGAATGTATTGTCGTTCGTGCCTGTTACGTTTACGCCTCCGACAGGGATCGCGAGACTGCCGACCGTTTGACCCGAGGGCGGGGTCCAGAACTTGACCGCCAAATTCTTTGCTGAACTGTTCCAGTCGGTCGCGCTGGTGATTCTTCCGGCATCGATACTCCCCGTACCGGTATTGGTCAGGGCCGCGGTCGTGCGCATCGGCGAAGCAGCAGCGATGTTGCGCGGATCATTAATCAGCACGCTGATATCGCGTGCGCCGTTGCGCGTCGGCGAGATCAGGAACGTGTCGCCCGCCGCAGGAGGCGTACCGATAATGTTCAGCGCGAACCCCTGGGGCGTTGCTGGCGTTCCCGACATTCCTGGCTCCCAATTTGACAAAATGGGCCCAGTGGTTGTCCACGAAGCGTTGTCCGAAAGGCGAATCAGGTTGTAGTTGGTTCCGTCATAACTGAGTCGGTAGTCGCTTGTCGTAAGGTTGGCGACGGTATTGCTTGGCAACCTGGTCAGCGGGTTGGCCGGCGTGTTGGCCAACGTCGCTGCCAAGGTCGCGGTGCCGGTGTTGGCAGTGCTGGGCTGCACGTTGGGCGTTGCCACATTGAAGAACGCAGTCCCCATCTTCCCGGTCAAATCCTGGCCGAGTTCATGCTGCACATTGACGTTCTGCGCCAGACCAATGGCGACACGGCCCAGCGCATTCTGAACCGGATCGAGCATCTGGCTGCGGAAGGCAATCAGCCCGCCGAGCGTCCCGCCGGCGAGTAGCGATTCTTGCAGCAAGACCCTGTTGCCACCGGGTGCCTGCATGGCTACCACGAGTCGGGACGGGTCATCGGCAGCGGCCGACGCTTTCATTGTGAAAGCCTGGGTTCCCACGACCAGCGGTTGGCCATTGCCGATAAAGACGCTGTAAGTACCATCGCTCTGGGTAATCGTGGTGGCGCGAATCTCCTTGTTGAGGTCGGCAATAAGCTGGTCGCGCTGATCGAGAAGGTCGTTGGCCGGCTGCAGGGCGCTGGCCGCCTGGGCAAGCACGATGCGCTGATTGACATCGGCAAGCTGTGTCGCCAGAGCATTGATGTTCGTTATCGAACCTGTGAGTTGGGTGTTGATGCCGTCGCGGATTTCCGTGAGTCGCTGATTGATCGCCTGGAATCTTGCGGTCAGGGCCTGAGCTGAAGACAGCATCGATTGACGGGAGGGCGTAGACGAAGGATTCGCCGCAACGTCATTGACGCCCGAAAAAAAAGCGGAAAGGGCCGGCTGGAGGCCAGCGCTCGGATCAGCCAGCAGGTTATCGATCTGATTGATTTGCGCCAGATAGGCATCCGCCTGCGACACCCCGGTCTGCGCCGACAACACCTGATTATTCAAGAACTGGCTGTAGATGCGCTTGACGGTGCTGACGTTGGCGCCTTCGCCGAGAAAACCCGCGCCGGTGAACATCGGCGTATTGGTTGTCTGAACAATTTGCTGCCTGCTGAAACCGGGCGTAGACGCATTGGAAATGTTGTGGCTGGTCGTCAGAATGCCGGCCTGCGCGACATTGAGTCCGGTGATCCCGACGCTAAGAATTCCTGTGCCCATGTACGCTCCTGGAGTGACTTCGATAACGGCAAAAGCTGCCGGAAGTTAAGTCTCAAGAGACTGGTTCGCAACCTCCATGCCATGCACCCGGAGCCGTTTGGGAACTCACTCTTTGCTGGCAGTGGTCATGTCGCGAGTGTCGCCAGCCTTGGCCTGCTTCTGTGCATTGGCCCGTCTGCGCGGCCAGGGTTGGAGCCGCTTGAATGAAATGCATGGCTAATCGCGCGAACCACGCTTGGAACCGCTAACGCATACCAGCCAAGATTTGCATTAACTGGTCCTGTGCCTTGATCCCTTGTGCATTGGCCTGATAGATCCTTTGCTGGGCAATCAAGTTAACCAGTTGCGCATTGAGATCGACGTTGGACGCCTCAACTGTCGAACCCGTGATCGCCCCGAGGCCGAGCGAAGTCTTGGGGTCCGTATTTCCTGCCGTATCGAGTTGTTCGTTACCCGATTGATCAGACGACGCCCACTGATTGTTTCCCTGGTTGACCAAACCGCCGGGGTTGGCAAATGTTGCCAGTACGACCTGCGCGACTTTTAGCGACTGGTTGTTGGAATAGCGCGCCTGGATGACGCCATCGAACCCGACGCTGGTACCTTGCAAGTAACCATTGGCATAACCATCCTGGGCCAACGAGTTCACGCCGAACCCAATCCCGCCATACTGGGTGGAACCGGATAAGTCGACAGTGATGGCTGGCACGGTCGCCAGAGTCAATTTGCCATTGGTCAACTGCCCGTTGGCGTCGAAGGTTAGCGCATTTGGACCGGTCTGCTGGCCGGTTACAGAGGTCACGGCGCCAAGAAAGCTGGCTCCGTCAGTCAGGGCAACTTTGGAAGTTGAACCCTTTGTTGCGGACGAAACTACCAGATGGTTATTGGCATCGATCGAAACAGTGACCTTGCTCTGCGGCGCCGCCGCGTCGATGGCGGACTGAACGGCCTGCTTAAGCGAAGCAGCGTTTGAGAACGTGCCTTGTACGCTAGCTGTTGTCGGCCCAACCCCGTCCAAGGTAAAAGTAAACTGGCTGTCAGTTCCGGACACCGTCAGCGGATTTGCTTCAGTTAATTTACTCAGATCAACGCTTCCTGTTGCTTGGCCAGTACCCAGGGTCGTATAGACTTGCCAGACATTTGGCAGGGCTGTCTTCACGAAATAGGAACTGAGGTTCTGCGGGTTGCCCGAGGAATCGTAAACGGTCTGCGATGTCGCGGACGTATATGTCGACGGGTTATTTGGATCGAAGCCAGCAACGCTCGGGGGCTGGGCTCCCGGATCCAGATTGACTTTATTCGATACGCTGCTGGTGACTTTGGCAACCATGTTGGGATCTATGACGATATCTTTCGGGGAGGATTTGACGATTATTCCCGAGGAATCGGACAAATATCCAGTCACATTAATCCCACTGTCAGTGACCAGAATTGACTTCTGCGCGGCAATCTGTGCTGCAGTGAGCGTTGTGCCGGCAGGCGTTGGCGGTACAGTTAAATGAAACTGGCCATTGCGCGTATAAGCGATCGCACCGTTATCGTTTAGGCGAAAGAATCCCTTGCCGTTGATCGCCATGTCAAGTGGGTTTTTGGTCGTAGTCAAACTCCCTTGCGTGAACGATTGCACAACGCTGCTGGTGTTGACACCTAAACCAGGTTGTGAAGTGGCACTGGCCAGTGACGCCGCAAAGACATCGGCGAAATTAGCCTGCGCCGACTTGAAGCCAACGGTGCTCACGTTGGAGATGTTATTACTTATGACGTCCAGCGCCTTCGACGAACTATTTAATCCGCTCAAAGACGATTCAAAGCTCATGTCTCGACTCCTTTAACACAATTTATTTATGTGCGAGAGACGTTTTGCAAGATCGGTGCCAGCACCAATCCCAGCCTGATTGGCAGGTAGCAGAATGCATTCTTGCCGCAATCAGCGGATGCGGTAAAGCGGCGAGGCAGTTTTTGCCGATGTCGCCAACCGGGGGCGCCATCGGCACCCAAAAGCTACCTGACTACGAACAGTTGCTCTCCACGCCGGGGCGAGGGAGAAAGGCGCACTTGCGGGGAGAATGGCTGCGGCGGAACTGCTTTACCCGAGGCATCGGCCGGAGCAAGCCGGGGCCTCCGGCTTACGAGGCGAGACTGATGCGCAGGGTATTGCTGGCGATGATACGTTCCAGCTTGGCGGCATATTGCGGATCGGTCGCATAACCGGCGCGCTGCAGGCCGCGGGCGAAGCCGGCGGCATCCTGGCTACCGACCACATTGGCATAACGCGGACTAGTGGTCATGAGTGTTGCGTAGTCGCGGAAAGCATCGGCGTACGACGCGTAGGCACGGAAGTTTTCGCGGCGGTTCTGTGCGATCCCATTGACATACTCAGTCGTGCTGGCCTGGACCACCGGGCCGGTCCAGCCGGCGCCGGCCTTGATGCCGAACACGTTGTAGCTGGAACGACCGTCGGCAAAGCGCGGTTCGGACTTGCCCCAACCGCTCTCCAATGCTGCTTGCGCGACCAGAAAGCTGGCGGGGATGTCGGTGCTGGCGCTGGCCTCCGTTGCAGCCGGCATGACGTTGCGGACGAATTCGTCGGCAGCCACGGAACCGGCTGCGCCAGCACTATTCACCGGTGGCTGATTCGCTCCGGACGATCGCAATGGCGTGGCAACCGGCGCCGCTACCGGCGCACGCAAAGTCGGCATCGGCAACCCATCCAGTCCACCGCTGGCCGGCATTGTCACGGGCAGCGCGCGGTCCTGCAATGGCAACGAGGGGCTGGTTGGTACGAGCGGCAACCCGTCGGGAAAATTCTGCGGTTCCTGGTTTTGTCGTACCAGTTGTTTCTCGATCAAGGCGGCCAGGCCGGTGCCGTTGGCCTTGGTGGACAGCACCTGGCTCAATTGCTGATCGAGCATCGACTGGTACATGCGCGTCTGGTCGCTGTCGAACATGCCATCCTGCGGCGTCGCATCGCGCATCGACTTCAGCATCTGCTGGAGGAATAGCGCCTCGAATTGCTGGGCAGCGGCGCGCAGCGCCTGCGGATCGCTGCTGGCTACCTGCCGCTTGAGCGCGGCCAGGCTGCCGACGTCGAAGATATTGGGTTGAACCGAGGCAGTCATCTGATTTCGAAGTGTGCCGCCGGCGTCGCTCGCGCAATCGCCGGAACAGGCCGGCAATCCCTGCCGATTTAGATGATTTCGAGTTCGGCGCGCAGGGCGCCGGAGGACTTCATCGCCTGCAGAATGGCGATCAGATCCTGCGGGTTGGCGCCGATGGCGTTGAGGGCCTTGACCACGTCGGCCAGATTCGCTCCAGACTTGACATTGAGCAGGTTGCCCGGCTCCTGTTTTACCTCGATCTGCGCATTGCTGGCAGCGGCGGTCTGGCCTCCGGACAAGGCATTCGGCTGACTGACCGCATTGTCGGTATTGATCGTTACCGAGAGATTGCCGTGCGCCACCGCGCAGTTGTCGAGCACCACCGACTGATTCATGACGATCGATCCGGTGCGACCGTTGATGATGACCTTGGCGGCGGCCTGCATCGGGCGCAAATCGAGATCCTCGATGCGGCCGATGAACGCCACTCGGTCGGAAGCATTGAGCGGCGCACGGACCCTCACCTGGCGGCCATCGGCAGCGGTCGCAGTGCCCTCGCCCATGGCCTTGTTGATGGCGTCCACCAAACGATGCGTGGTGCCAAAATCGGTGCTGTTGAGATCGAAGTAAACAAAATCTCCCTGTCCGAGCAGCGTCGGCACTTCACGTTCCACTGTCGCACCGCCGGCAATCCGGCCAACCGACAAGTGGTTGACGGTCACCTTGGAACCGGCGGCGGCCGCACCCGCACCGGAGACCAGGACATTGCCTTGGGCAATGGCATACACCTGGCCGTCGGCACCCTTCAACGGCGTCAGCACCAGCGTCCCGCCGCGAAGGCTCTTGGCATTGCCCATCGACGACACCGTAATATCAATCTGCTGCCCGGCGCGGGCGAAAGGCGGCAGCATGGCGGTAATCATTACTGCCGCAACATTCTTCAGTTGCAGGCTGGTACCCGGTGGCAGCGTCGTGCCCATGTTCGACAGCATGTTGATTACACTTTGCACGGTGAACGGCGTCTGCGTGGTCTGGTCGCCGCTGCCATCGAGACCGACAACAAGGCCATAGCCGATCAACTGGTTGTTGCGCACACCGGCGATCGAGGCAAGATCCTTGACGCGCTCCGCACGCGCTGCATCGGCCACGAGCAGCGCCGCCAGCAGCAGAAACAGGCCGAGAAATCCTTTTTGAATACCACTCATATTGTTGCTCCCACAGTTCTTTCACCTGCCGTCAGAAGGGCATGAAACTCAGGAAAAACTTGCCGAGCCAACCCATGACCTGGGCCGAATCAAGGAAGCCATTGGCCTTGAATTCGATGCGCGCGTCGGCAACCTGTGTGGACTGAACCGTATTTGCCGAAGAAACGGTGACCGGATTGACCACACCGGAAAAACGTACGAACTCTTCGCCATCCTTGAGGCCGATCTGCTTTTCTCCGGACACCAGCAGATTGCCGTTGGGCAGCACCTCGATGACCGTGCAGGTGATGGTGCCGGTGAATGCGTTGGACGAAGTGTTTTGGCCCTTGCCGTCGAAGTTGTTGGTATCGTTGGCTGTCAAGGCCGTACCCTGCGCACCCTTGAAAGGTAGCCCGACGATGCTGGGCACGCTGACGGCCACGGTCTCGCTACGCGTGGTCTTGTTCTCGGAGTTTTTCGATGCCGAGGTCGTATCGGCGATGTTGATGGTGATGGTGTCGCCGATGAAGCGGGCGCGCCGATCCTCGAACAGGGGCCGCGCCGAAACGACGTTGTAGATCGCGCCATTGCTCGCCATGGCGAGCGCCTGAACCTGCGGCGGCCGGATCGTCATCGGCTGATGTACGGCAGTCGGCGGTGTCGTGGTCACGCAACCTGTCGCCAAGAATGCAAGAGTCACCCAAATCGTTTTCCGCTTCATCTCGCCACTCCTTGATGCTCAATGCTTACAACTGCGTCAACCGGCCCAACATTGCATCCGAGGTCGTAATCACCTTCGAATTCATTTCATAAGCGCGCTGCGCCTGGATCATCGAAACCAGTTCCTCGGCGACATTGACATTGGACGTTTCCACATAGCCCTGGTTAAGCACACCGGTGCCGTTGGTTCCCGGTGTGTTCGGCGTCGGCGTACCGCTTGACGCGGTTTCCACGAACAGGTTCTCTCCGGTGCTCTGCAAACCGCCGGGATTGACGAAATTGGCGATCTGGATGGTGCCGGCCTGGGTCGCCGACGTCGTACCAGCGAGCATCACACTGACGATGCCGTCACGTGAAATGGTCACCGACGTAGCATTGGAGGGGATCGTCAGCGCCGGTGACAGCGTGTAACCGCTCGACGTCACCACCTGTCCCGTGGCGTCTTTCTGGAACGAACCGTCACGGGTGTAGGCCAGGGTGCCGTCCGGCATCTGGATCTGGAAGAAACCCGGACCATTGATGGCAAGGTCGAGGCCATTGCCGGTTTGCTGCACGTTGCCCTGGGTGAAGATGCGCTCGGTCGAAATCGGCCTGACACCGGTGCCGATGGTCAGGCCCGAAGGGATCGTGGTCTGCTGCGAGGACTGCGCGCCCGGCTGCCGTAGCGTCTGGTAGAGCAGATCCTCGAACACCGCCCGGGCGCGCTTGAAACCGTTGGTGCTGACGTTGGCCAGATTATTGGCGATGACATCCAGATTGGTCTGCTGGGCGTCGAGGCCAGTCTTGGCGATCCACAGGGAACGAATCATTAACTACTCCAGAGCTTTAGAAGTTGCCAAAAAGCTGCGCTGCCGACCGGTCATTGGTGTCAGCGGTCGAAAGCACCTTCATCTGCATTTCAAATTGCCGGCCCAGCGAAATCATGCTGACCATCTGCTCGACCGGACTGACGTTGCTGCCCTCGAGATAACCACCGGCAACAGCGACGTCGTCCGCCACCGGCGCCGCACTACCATCTTTCATGCGGAACAGCCCGTCTTCGCCACGCACCAGATCGGCTTCGGCCGGATTGACCAGCTTGATCCGGCCGATGGCGTTGACGGTGCTCTGCGCCCCGGTTTCCGGAATCAACGAAACAGTGCCATCACGGCCAATGGTAATCTTGGAATCGGGCGGCACGGAGATCGCCCCGCCCTCGCCCATCACCGGTACACTGTTGCGACTTTGCATTACGCCATTGACACTCAATTCGAGGCTGCCGCTGCGGGTATAGGCCTCGCTGCCATCGGGCATTTGCAGGGCGATCCAGCCTGGCCACTGGACGGACGCGTCGAGTTGGCGACCGGTGTAGAGTTGCGGACCCGGAGAGAAGTCGGAATAGGTGCTGGCGTCTACCGCGA
>CAISUK010000665.1 GCA_903888645.1 uncultured Pseudomonadota bacterium
GGATGCGGCGAACTCTTCGTACGCCCGCTCGTCCGGATAGAGCATCCGCGTTGGTTTGCCGACAATTTCATCGACGCTGAAACCGAGCATCGCCGCGAATGCCTTGTTGGCCCAGACGAACTTGCGATCTTGCAGCTTGACGATGCCGACGATTTGGCTGCCGAGGATTGCGCCTTGCTCTCGGAGCAATCTGTCGACTCTCGCTTCTGCTTGCCTCCGTTCGGTGATGTCGTGCACGATTGAGTAGAGTGCCGCCTTGTCGCGATAGTGGAATGGGCCTGAATGGACTTCTACGTCGCGAACTTCGCCATTGGCCAGTCGATGCGAGAAGTAGAAGTGTTCGCGCTGCTCGACTTTCGCCTTCTGCATTTCAGCGCCAACCTCATCCTTCGACAGGGTGTTAATGTCAGCGATATTCATGCGCTGCATCTGGTCCTGTGCGTAACCGTAAAAACGCTGCGCGGCGAGGTTGGCTTCCAGTATCGCGCCGGTTTCAGGGTCGATCAGCAACATGACCGCCATCGAATCATTGAACAGGGCACTGTAACGGGCTTCGCTTTCCCGCAGCGTCTCTTCGGCGCGCATGCGCTCGGTGATGTTTTCCTTTACCCCCAGAAAGTGAGTGATGCGCCCGGATTTATCCTTTACTGGCGAGATCTGCGCGTATTCCCAGTAAAGCGTATCGTCCTTGCGGCGGTTCTGAAAAGTACCTTGCCATGATATGCCGCTGGTGATGGTGGCCCACATGGACTGATATCCTTCATCAGTGGTAAAGCCCGACTTGAGGATCCGCGGATTTTGGCCGAGAACCTCCTCCCTCGAATAGCCGGTATTCAAGCAAAAGGCCTCATTCACGTATTCAATATTTCCCTCCAGATTGGCGACGACGACGGAGATCGGGCTCTGCTCCACGGCGAGGGCAAGACGTTGGCGCTCTGCTTCCAACTGATGGATTGCGCTAATGTCGGAGAACGTCACGACATGGGTGCCTTCAAAAGCGCCTTCCAAAGATGCCGCACCCACCAATACCGTTCTGATCTGCCCATCCTTGCGCCGGATATTGACCTCCAGGGGCCCAATTTCAGCACCAGTCGCCTTGGCCTTGGTCATTGCGTCCTGCCAAATGGTATTCGCCCATTGCCGATAGGCTGGATCGGGATAGGCAACAGGCCACCATCGATCAAGCGTTGGAATGTCTTCCCGTGTGTAGCCGAAAGTTCGAACGAATGCCGAATTGAGATAGGTGATATTTCCCAGGTTGTCATTCAAGGCACTGGGTGCCGGTGAAGACTCGATGATGGCCTGGGCGCGCGCCTCGCTTCGCCCGAGCGCTTCATTCCGCCTGCCGATCCGGAGCAGCAAAGCACTTACGCCCAAGGAGAAAAGTAACACGGTGGCAATGCCGAAGACGGCGCGCTGACGGGCAGAGCCGTGGCGGCTAACAAGTTCGCCCAGTTCCCTATCTTCATTGACGGCGACAACCACGCTGACCGGCCAATCAACCAATCGCCGCCAGGAGAACAGTAGAGGAATCTTATCGACGGTCGAAACATCGCGGAACATGCCGCGGTCGCCGGCCTTGGCCATCAGGAAGGGGCGATCAGGCGGCAGTTTGCTCTTCAGCGCTTCGTCAAGATGATGGTTCCGCGCGATAAAGCTGCCATCGTTACGGACGATGGCGAGGAGATCCTCGGGCGCCACGCGCAACGCACCGAACTTCTCGGCCAGATAGCCGGGGCGTAGTGGAATGCTGACGACGCCAAGAAACTGCTTGCCGTTGCGGATGGGCCGGGACAAAGGAATCAGCGGGACATTGTCGATCCGCCCGGTGACAGGTTTGCTGATGAAAAGCCGATCTTCGGTACTGTCGGCGTGAATCCGAAAGTGTTCACGGTCGCCGAAGAATATGCGCTTCGCGGTCCCTTCGGACGAGTAGGCCAAATAACCGTCGGCGCCAAACACCAGGATCAGGCGCGTCATGCCCTGAGGAAAAGAGGCGAGAACTTCTTGCGCGGTACGATCGAAATTGCCGCGATCCTTGACGTAAACGGTGCGCAAGTACTGAAGGGCCATATCGACGTCGCGAATGGTCCCGTCGAACTGTTGGGTAACCGCCTCGCTCAGTTGATTCGCCCGTACCTCGTTGCGCTCTATTGCCGATCGCATGGCAAAGGTCTGCGACTCGAGCAGCGAAATCCAGTAGTACGCGCTGCCGGCAATGGTAAGCCCGATGATAACGAGGCCTAGTGCGGCAAGGCGAAAGATGGGCTTGTTGTTCATCGCGGCCGCTGCCAAAGTTCACCACACATATTCTTGTAACCCTCCCCGGCTACCCTGCAAGGCCCATGCATCGCGAATCTCTGGTCGATCCGTTGGCGAGAGGATTCTATAACTTGCGATCCCGCACACTCTGCCAATTTCTTCACAATTGACAAGTGCCAATGCAAGCCGCCTGATGCCTATCAATAGGATACCTTCTGCGCTCGCCGCAGGGGCTGGCCATTGTCGTGCATGGTAAGATCGGCGCCCTGATGATTTGCCTGACATTAAACGGAGAGCCTCGCGAGTTCGCGTCCGGAACGACCGTGACAGCGATGCTGGCGGCGCTTGACCATTCAGGCAAGCGCGTCGCAGTCGAGCGTAATGGCGAGATCGTGCCACGCAGCCGACATGACGTGACGCTGCTTGACGCAGGCGATCATGTCGAAATCGTCGTCGCTGTGGGCGGCGGCTGAAAACTACGGGAAACACATGAACAAAGACGCTCTGCTGATCGCCGGCAAGACCTACCATTCACGTCTGCTGGTCGGTACCGGCAAGTACAAGGATTTCGCCGAAACCAGGGCCGCCATCGAAGCTTCCGGCGCCGAGATCATCACGGTCGCAATCCGCCGTACCAATATCGGCCAGAACCCCGGCGAACCTTCGCTACTGGAAGTGCTGCCGCCCTCGCAATACACGATCTTGCCCAACACGGCCGGCTGCTACACGGCCGACGACGCGGTGCGCACGCTACGCCTGGCGCGCGAACTGCTCGACGGCCACGACCTGGTCAAGCTCGAAGTGCTCGGCGATGCCAAGACGCTTTTCCCGCATATGCCCGAGACCTTGAAAGCGGCCGAGATCCTGGTCCGCGATGGCTTCAAGGTGATGGTCTATTGCGCCGACGATCCGATCCAGGCCAAACAACTCGAAGAGATCGGTTGTGTCGCCGTGATGCCGCTCGCATCGCTGATCGGTTCGGGCATGGGCATTCTCAATCCGTGGAACCTGCGCCTGATCATCGACAACGCCAAGGTGCCGGTGCTGGTCGATGCCGGCGTCGGAACGGCATCGGACGCGGCCATTGCGATGGAACTTGGCTGCGACGGCGTGCTGATGAACACCGCCATTGCCGGCGCACAGAACCCGGTGGTGATGGCCGGCGCCATGAAGAAGGCGGTCGAGGCCGGCCGCGAAGCCTTTCTTGCCGGGCGCATGCCGAAGAAGCTGTATTCGGCAACCCCCAGTTCGCCGACCGCCGGCCTTATCTCTTGAGCGTCGCACCGCACGACCACATCCGCAGTTTCGTTCTGCGGCAGGGCCGTGTTTCCAACGCCCAGGCGCGCAATCATGAAGAAGGCATGCCGCGTTGGGGAATTCCTTATCGTGCCGCGCCGCTCGATTTGGCAGCCACTTTCGCACGCACCGCACCAAAGGTTCTCGAAATTGGCTGCGGCATGGGCGAAACGACAGCGGCCATTGCCGCTGCCCATCCGCAAAATGATTATCTCGGCATCGAGGTGCATACGCCCGGCGTCGGCTCGCTACTCAAGGAAATCGCCGAGCGCGAACTCGCCAATCTTCGCGTCATACAGCACGATGCGGTTGAAGTGGTCCGCGACATGATTGCGCCGGATACGTTAGCCGGCATCCACATCTTCTTCCCCGACCCCTGGCCGAAGAAGCGTCACCACAAGCGCCGCCTGATCCAGCCTGGGTTTGTCGGTTTGCTTGCAGCGCGCTTGCAGAACAGCGGCTACATACATTGCGCGACCGACTGGCAGGAATACGCCGAGCAGATGCTAGCGGTGCTCGCCGCCGAGTCGCTGCTGGCAAATACCGCCGAAGGGTTCGCGCCGCGTCCAACCTACCGCCCGCAAACCAAATTCGAGAGCCGCGGATTGCGCCTGGGTCACGGTGTTTGGGACGTGATCTTTCGCCGTAGCTGAGGGGCCGTGAAAATCCATTTCAGCTTGATTTGTTCGGTGCGGAAGAAGAGGTCGTGGTCAAGTTGGTTTCTGCAATCCAACCGAACTCCTCAAGAGTCAATTTCAACCTGACCATTTTTTGGCCACAGTTTTCCGTGTGGGTTCCGGCAAAGCGTTGCCAGTGGTAGGCTAGCCGAATATCTTTCTGGCGAACCGTAAAACATGAGCAAGTTCATTGGCATACTCACCGCCGGCGGCGACAGCCCTGGCCTCAACGCGGCGATTCGAGGCGTCGGCAAGGCCGCGCTGGTCTATCACGGCATGCACATCGTCGGCTTCCGCGATGGTTTTCGCGGGCTGATGGAAAATCGCACGACACCGCTGGACCGCGGCAACCTCGCGGGGATTCTCACTATCGGCGGCACCATCCTCGGCACCAGCCGCGACAAGCCGCACAAGATGCCGGTCGGCGGCAAGATGCTGAATATGCTCGATACCATCGTCGCCAATTACCATGGCAATCATCTTGACTGCCTGGTCTGCCTGGGCGGTGGCGGCACGCTGAAAAATGCCCTGCGCCTGAAGCAGGCCGGGCTCAATGTCATCACGCTGCCCAAGACCATCGACAACGATGTGGCCGGCACCGATACCAGCTTCGGCTTCGATACCGCGCTGGGCATAGCCACCGAGGCCATCGATCGCCTGCACAGTACGGCGCACAGCCACCATCGCATTATCGTGGTCGAGATCATGGGCCACCGCGCCGGCTGGCTGGCGCTCGGCGCTGGCATCGCCGGCGGAGCCGATGTCATTCTCATCCCGGAAATTCCCTATGACGTTGACAGTGTCGCAGCGGCGATCCGGGCGCGAGCACGCGGCGGCAGCCCTTTTTCGATCGTCGCCATGGCCGAAGGCGCCGTCTCGAAGCAGGATCTGGAAGCCATTGCGGCGGCCGAGATCACCGACAGCAAGACGGCGAAAGTCAAAGACGGTCGCAAGTCGGACAATCAGGAGGCCGACGCTGCCGAACTCGTTTACGCCGATAGGACACTGCGGCTGGCAAAGAAACTGGAAGCCCTCACTGGACTCGAAGCGCGCGTCACTATCCTCGGCCACGTCCAGCGCGGGGGTGCACCCTCTGCCGGCGATCGCATTCTTGCGACCCGCCTCGGCACCGCCTGTGCCGACCTGATTGCCGAAGGCACTTATGGCGTCATGGTGGCGGCCAGAGGCGACGGCACGCGTTCGGTGACGATCGAAGAAGTCGCCGGCAAGGTTAAGACCGTGCCGCTCAAGCACTCCCTGATCGCCAGCGCGCGAAGAGTTGGCACGAACTTCGGCGATTGAGATGCTGTGAATGCATGCTGGGGTCAGGTCTTGCATCGCAACATCAGGTCGTTCGGTAGTCTTTGACGGCCCGACTGACGGTGGCGTAGTGGACGCCGAAATAGTCGGCCATTGCCTTCATGGAATAATCGCCGGTCTGGTAGGCGATTGCCATGGCTTCGTGGCGATCATGGTAAATGGCTGCATAGTGCCCCAGAGGCTTCGCTGGTGGCCGACACTGCAATCCAGGAACTTCGGCCAGGTTCCCCCGAATATCCGCGCGTTTCTGCATCTGCGAAACAAATTCCGTGCTGCCCAGAAAAATCTGCTGCCGCAGTCGATCCCAGACGCCGGGTGAGTCTGCGCCGGATTGAACAAATCGGCATAGGCAACGATGGCACGCCCTTGGTCTTCGCCAAACTGACCTAGGAATGTCGGCAAAGTTTCAGCGTGGCTCGGGCGCTTCGCTGCCGACACCCCCAAAATGCAATGCCAAGGATGCCGTAAGCTACACCAATCCATGCCCTGCACGCTTCCGGGACAGGAGTTCAGTGAGTTGGCGTCTTTCGTCTTGATTGAGTCCGGCGCTCCGCGCCTTTGCGGTCAGGGAGTCAATTTCCCGGGCAATGCCGGTTTGGCGCAAGCGCAAGAGCGCATCATTAAGTACGACTTCCAGTTCGCCAATGTCGACGTCGGCACTGGCTAGCGATCCGGCCATTTCTGCAATCACAGCCTCGTGCGGGCCGCCGCGGAAAAACTCAAGTAGCTGATGATAGCTGCCGGAAGTCAATTCGCCGTGCTCGATGGCGTTGGCAATCGCGTGCAGTACGGCACCATGCGGTTGCTCGGCAGAGATCAAGTCGAGCGGCAGACGTGTCGTCCACATGGGTTGCTGCAAGACAATTTCGAGCAGCGCCTGATCGATCGGGCGTGGGGCCGGTCGTTGACGCGAGCGCGGAGGCGGCGGAGCGCCGCGTCGCCCGAGTGGTTTCAAGCCGCACTGCCCTTCGACTTCGGCTTGGGCGATGGCGCTCGCTTCCGCCAATTGTTTGACCAGTTGCAGACGCACGCCCGGTGCGCCAATCCGTAGCAGCAGCGGTTTTGCTTCATGAATCAGGCGAGCGCGGCCCTCGGCGTTGGTGAGATCGGCCTCTGCTTTCAGCTCCCGCATGAGAAACTCGGTCAGTGTCGTTGGTTGGAGAGCGAGTCGCCTGAATTCTGCTTCGCCAACTTGTCGCACAAAACTGTCCGGGTCATGCTCCGGCGGCAGAAAGAGAAAACCGACCGTCTTGTCGTCTGCGAGCGGTTCGAGGCTGGCCTCGAGTGCACGCCATGCTGCCTTGCGTCCGGCCCGGTCGCCATCGAAACAAAAAATGACGCGGCTGGCCTGGCGCAGCAACTTTTGCACATGGGTCGCCGTCGTGGCTGTGCCCAGCGTCGCCACCGCGTTGCCAATCCCATGTTGGGCCAAGGCGACGACATCCATGTAACCCTCAACTACGATCACCGTATCGCTGTCACGGATGGCCTGGCGCGCCTGGGTCAGACCGTAGAGTTCGCGGCCCTTTTCGAACAAAGGGGTCTCCGGGGAATTCAGGTATTTTGGCTCGCCTTCGCCCAGCACCCGACCGCCAAAGCCGATGACGTTGCCACGCTGGTCCAGTATGGGAAACATCACGCGGCCGCGAAAACGATCATAGCGGCGGCCCTGGTCATTTTCGATGACCAGGCCACACTCTAAAAGAGCCGGGGCCTTGTAATCCGGGAAAACGCTGTCAATATTTTGCCAGCCGTCGGGGGCATAACCGAGACCGAAACGTGCGGCGATTTCACCGGATAAGCCACGACTTTTGAAATAGTCGATGGCCACCGCACTGGCCTTGAGTTGCTCCCGGTAATATTTCGCCGCCTTCGCCATCAATTCAGTCAGAGGTGCTTTGCGTTCGCTTGCCTGCCGATGGTGACTATTGTCGTCGCGCGGAATCGGCATCCCCAGACCACCGGCCAGTTCCTCCACGGCTTCGACAAAGCCAATTCCGGAGTACTGCATGACGAAGCCGATCGCTGTGCCATGCTCGCCACAGCCAAAGCAGTGGTAGAACTGCTTGGTCGGACTGACGGTAAATGACGGAGTCTTTTCCGAATGAAACGGGCAGCAGGCGCTGAAGTTGGCACCCGCCTTGCGCAACGGAACGTAACGCTCGACGATGTCCACGATATCGACTCGGGACAGAAGTTCCTGGATAAAAGATTCTGGAATCACGGCGCCGATTGTATGCCGGGCGCCACAGCCTCAGGCAGTCAGCTTGGCTTTGACCAGTTTCGACACTTCGCCCATGTCGGCTCGCCCGGCCAATTGGGGCTTCAATAGCGCCATCACCTTGCCCATGTCCTGCGGTCCGGCGGCGCCGCTGGTCGAGACCGCGGCCACCACGGCGGCAGCGATTTCATCGTTCGAAAGTGCTGTCGGCATGTAAGCGGACAGAACGGCAACCTCGAATTTCTCGGCGTCCACCAAATCCTGACGGCCGGCTTTTTCATATTGCTCGATTGAATCGCGGCGTTGCTTGAGCATCTTGTCGATGATGGCGACAATGGCGGCATCGTCGAGCTGGATGCGTTCATCAACTTCCCGCTGTTTCATCGCCGCCATCAGCAGACGAATAGCCCCGAGACGTGCAGTATCGCGTGCGCGCATGGCCGCCTTCATGTCATCGTTGATGCGAATTTTCAGGGACATGATCTGTTCCGTTGGTGCAAGAGCGATTCAAAAGGACAGAAGCCGGCAGCGCTTGCGCGGTGCCGGCCGATCTTGTTGCTACGCTGAAACTATTAGTACAGCTTTGGAGGCAGCGTCTGACTGCGGATGCGCTTGTGGTGGCGCTTCACTGCGGCAGCCAGTTTACGCTTGCGCTCGCTGGTCGGTTTTTCGTAGAACTCGCGCGAACGGAGCTCGGTCAGCAGACCAGTCTTTTCAATGGCACGTTTGAAGCGGCGGATGGCAACTTCGAACGGTTCGTTTTCTTTGAGACGAATGCCCGGCATGAGTGATTCCTAATGGTGGTGCGGAAAGCCGCGCAGTATATTCGATTTTTGGCCGATGTCAAAATAGTTAATACTGCGCCACAACCCACACCCGGGTAACAGGAATGTTGGGTTATCCACAGTTAAAATCCTCCAATTTATTGGAGTTCTTTGTCAGGGCTCGTCAAAAGCACAGTGCCATTTTCAGTGAATTTGAATCGATGGCTGGGGATTGCCTCAGTATTGGCCATCGTAGTATCGCTTTGGCAACTTCACGTCGCCGGCGCAGGCGTTACTGTAACCAATTTGGATATCGATGGAACGCCGGCGACAATTTTTCGCCCGGCTTTAGACGCACCGCATCCGGTTGTCGTGATCGCGCATGGCTTTGCCGGTTCTCAGCAACTGATGCAGTCCTTTGCGCTGACTTTTGCGCGCAATGGCTATATTGCCGTGACATTCGATTTTGTCGGCCATGGGCGCAATCCCAAACCTCTCACCGGCAACCTGACTCTATTGGACGGGGCAACACGAACGCTGGTCGCCGACTTGACACGTGTTGCCAATTTCGCACGCGGCCTTGGTGATGGTCGTCTGGCGGTTCTGGGTCATTCCATGGCGTCGGACATCGTGGTTCGCTTTGCGCAAGCCACGCCCGAAATCGCCGCGACCATTGCCGTCTCGATGTTTTCACCGGCCGTAACGGCAACATCTCCTTCCAATCTGCTCGTCATCGTCGGCGACTGGGAAAGCATGCTGAAGCGAGAAGGGCTGCGCGCCGTTGGACTGGCTATCGAGCCAACACAAGCTCAGGCAGGCGTGACCTATGGCGATTTCGCAAAAGGTAGCGCGCGGCGTGTTGCCTTCAGCGCCCATGTCGAACACGCCAGCGTGCTGTTCAGTCAGGACAGCATGCGCGAGGCGCTCGGCTGGCTGGATCAGGCTTTCGGCACGACGCGCACCTTACCGCCAGTGATAGACGCACGGGGACCCTGGATAATGCTGCTTGTTGCCGCGCTCGTTCTGCTGGCGCGGCCGCTTGCTGCGCTGATGCCGCGCATTGCCGACCCGGCCGTCGGCGCTTGCCTAAGCTGGCGCAGGCTCTGGGCGCCTTTGCTTCTACCGATGTTGGCCACACCGTTGCTGCTGCGCGTCCTACCCACGCGTTTTCTTCCCGTCGTGGTGGGCGACTATCTGGCGGCACATTTTGCAATGTACGGTCTGCTCACTACGCTCTGTCTGGTGTGGGCGCGTCGCGAAGGCATTGCCCACTCGCTGCGACCATCTTCGGCCATTGCCTTCGCCGGATCATGGCTTGCCATCACGGCTTTTGGCTTCATTGCGCTTGACTGGTCGATTAACAGCTTCGTCACCTCATTTTTCCCAAGTCAGCAGCGCATCCTCCTGCTGGTCGCAATGTCGGTTGGCACGCTGGCCTTCTTCCTTAGCGACGAATGGATGACTCGCGGCGATGGCGCCGGGCGCGGGGCTTACGTGGCAAGCAAGATCGCCTTCCTGGCTTCGCTGGCGATCGCAGTTGCTTTGGACTTCGAGCGTTTGTTCTTCCTGATCATCATCGTTCCTGTCATCGTCCTGCTGTTTCTTATTTATGGGCTGTTCAGCACCTGGGCATATCGCCATACCGGCCACCCTTTTGTCGCTGGCATTGCCAGCGCTGTGGCATTCGCCTGGGCAATCGGCGTCACGTTTCCTTTAATGGCCGGATAGCGTGACGGAATGCCGTTGATATGGCGCATTGCGGCGCTCGCGGAAAAGCGGTAGCCTTTGCATGCAGGTCAAATATTCGTTTTGGAGAGAAAAAATGAGCCAAGCACCTGATGTAAGCAAAGACAAACTTATCGCCGATTTCAAGATCGTTGTCGCCGATGCTGAAGAACTGCTGCGCGCCACTGCCGGGCAAGCCGGAGAGAAGGTAACCGCCGCGCGTGGCCGTGTCGAAGAGAATCTGGTTCGTGCCCGGCAGAGCCTAGCCGAAGCGCAGGTTGCCGTGGTCGACAAGGCCAAGGCTGTGGGCCGTGTCACTGATGACTATGTGCAAGACAATCCGTGGCGCTCGGTCGGCGTAGCGGCCGGCTTCGGCTTTATCGTCGGCCTGTTGATCGGTCGCCGCTGAGCACGATGGGAGGAGCACCGCAGCGCGGCGGCCTGCTCGTCTCGCTGCGCGTTCTGCTGGCGACGTTGATCGAGACGCTGCATACGCGTCTCGAGTTGCTCGGCACCGAACTGGAGGAAGAAAAGCTACGCCTGATCAGGCTGCTTGCATACTGTGCTGCAGCCTTTTTCCTGCTCGGCGCGGGTACGGTGTTCTTCGCTGTATTCGTCACACTGGCAATGTGGGATGAACATCGCCTCCTTGTCCTGGGCTTCTTCACCAGTATTTTTCTCGGTGCAGGATTAGCCTCACTGCTCTTTGCCGCGCGGACGGTTCGCGCCCGTTCTCGCCTTTTTGCGGCGAGCCTGGCGGAACTGGCGCAGGACCGCAGCGAACTTGGCCGGGACCGTTGACATCGTGACTGCTCCCCGCGACATCGAACTCGCCCTCAAGAAGCAGCGCCTGCAACTCCGGAGCGGCGCATTGCGTGAGCAAATGCGCGGACAAGTCCGGGCTCTTGACCCTGTTTTTCAGGCGGCCGATAGAGTGAGCGAAGCGATCGGTTGGGTACGTCGGCATCCGCAAGTCGTAATTGCCGCGCTGGTTGCCTTGATCGTTGCCAAACCAAGCCGCGCAATCCGCTGGGCGCGTCGCGGTTTTTTTGCGTGGCAAGCATGGCGGCGGCTGCAAGACTGGCAGGCGCAGAATCTGCACTGAAGCGCCGCCGCGATGACCGATCGAGAGGAAGTGGGCGCACTAGCACTGGTGGCGGATCGCACCCGCGCCGCGCCGCCATCGCCTCTGCTTGCCAGGCGCTGGTTTAGTCGTGAAACGCTTCTCGCCGAAGTGCTGGAAGTTCGCGGTCTGATGCCTTTGCTCATGAAACGGCGCAACGGCGCACATTGGACCCGGGAGGAAAGACGCTTGTTGCGTCACCAATTGCGCGCGCTGATGCGTTTCGTACCGTGGCTGGTCATCCTCTTGCTGCCTGGCTCCGCACTTCTCATCCCATTGTTCGCCTGGTGGCTCGATAGACGGCGCCACGGGCCGCGTGGCGGAACGGGATGACGCAATAATCAATCGCCACCTTGCCATCCTGCTCGTCGCCGGCTGGGTATTGAGCCTGGCGGCGTGTGGCCACTTGGGGCAGCAGACGGTATCGCCCGCGACATCATCGGGCGGGCGCTCAGGGCAAGACGATGCCGCTTTGGCGAAGCGAAACGAAGTGGTCTTGTTTGCCTTGGCGCTAATCGATACCGGGTATCGCTTCGGCGGCAAGAATCCCGAAGCCGGGCTCGACTGCAGTGGCATGGTTTCATACATCTTCGAAAAGGCGATCGCGGTCAAATTGGCGGGCAGCGCCGCCGACATCGCCAGGGTCGGCCGCCCGATCGAACTATCGGCGCTGCAATCAGGCGATCTGGTTTTTTTCAATACCCGTCACCAGCATTTCTCCCACGTGGGCATTTACATCGGCGAAGGGCGCTTTATTCACGCACCATCGACCACAGGTCGCGTCCGCACCGACAGTTTGCAAAGTGGCTGGTTTGCTTCGCGCCTGGAGGCTGCGCGAACTTTGCTTGACTAGATCAGGGTTACGCGAAGTTTTCTGAAGCCGCGGCGCTCATGCCTGATCGGCAGCACGCCACAAATGCCACGCAGCAACGCTGCGATAAGGCGCCCACGCTGCACCGAGCTCGCGCAATTCGCCCGGCGTGACCGGGATAGACCGGCCATCGGCAATAGAAAAACCCTTGCGAACGCCATAATCATCGACCGGGAGAACATCCAGTCTGCCCAGCGTAAATATCAGCAACATCTCCGCCGTCCAGCGTCCGACGCCCTTGACCTGAGTAATTCGGGCAATGATTTCGTCATCGCTGCTGCGCTCGAATGCAGATCGCTTGAGCGGAACAACGCCTTCGATCGTCTGCGCCGCAATGTCAAGTAGATAAGCTGACTTTTGTCTCGACAATCCTGCTGAACGAAGCGCGTCTTCGCCAGTGCGCAACAGCTGCTCGGGACTGGGAAATGAGGTTTCCGGAAAGAGATCGATGAACCGCTGCAAAATCCTTGCCGCTGCCTTGCCGTTCAACTGTTGGTAGATCACAGCTTCCGTCAGAGCCTGAAACGGTGATCTCCGCCACGCCGGCGCCAAGGTACAGGGGCCATTCGCGCGGATCAACCGACGCAGCAGCGGGCTCGTCTTCGACAGGCGTTTTTCCGCCACGGCGAGTTGTTCGGCATATTTCTTCTGCGCCATGATGAATCGCCACGCCTGCCTAAAATGCCAGCGCCAGCTCGGTTCCCTGGCGTATGGCGCGCTTGGCGTCAAGCTCGGCAGCGACGTCGGCGCCGCCAATCAGCGTCATAGGAATGGCGACCTTTTCAAGCTCGGGCACGAGTTCGCGGCGCGATTCCTGACCAGCGCAAATCACAATCGTATCGACCGCCAGCAACTGCTCCTGGCCGCCGACGCGAATGTGCAAACCCTCGTCGTCAATGTGTCGATACTCGACCCCGGAGAGCATCAGGACACCACGCTTTTTCAGCACGGTGCGACGGATCCAGCCGGTGGTTTTGGCCAGTCCTTCGCCGGGCTTGCTCTCCTTCCGCTGCAACATGAAAACCTGTCGCGATGCCAATGAACCATCTACAGAGTTCGTCGCTGCCAGACCGCCACGCTGCGAGTAGTTGGGGTCGATGCCCCATTCTTTCTGGAATGCTGCGATGGTCTCGTCACCGCCGTGGGTGAGCAGTTCGGCAACGTCAAAGCCAATACCACCAGCGCCGATGATGGCGACCCGATGGCCGACCTGAACGCGGCCGCTGACGATATCGACATAATTCGCCACGCTCGGATGGTCGACACCCGTTATCGCCAGCGGGCGTGGACTGACGCCAGTGGCGATGAAGACGTGGTCGAAGCCGCGCAGATCGGCAACCGTGGCATGCGTGCCCAGCCGCAGCTCCACACCTGTCGCGTCAATTCGTTCGCGGAAGTAGCGCAAAGTTTCGGCGAACTCGCCTTTGCCCGGTATGCGTTTGGCCAGGTTGAACTGGCCGCCGATTTCGCCGCTCGCCTCGAACAGCGTGACAGCGTGGCCACGCTCCGCCAGCGTAGTGGCGCAGGCCAGGCCGGCCGGCCCGGCACCTACCACGGCGAGATGCTTCTTTTGCGGCGCCGGCCGCATCTCGATTTCCGTTTCGCGACAGGCATAAGGATTGACCAGGCAGGAGCAGGGCTGGCCATCGAATATATGATCGAGGCAAGCTTGGTTGCAGGCGATGCAGGTATTGATCTGTTCGGCGTGACCCGCCGCCGCTTTGCGCACGAAGTCGGCATCGGCGAGGAATGGTCGGGCCATCGACACCATGTCGGCATCGCCGCGGGCCAGCACCTGCTCGGCCACTTCCGGCGTATTGATGCGGTTGGTGGCGATTAACGGAATGCGCACCGCGCCCTTGAGCCGCTGCGTCACCCAAGTGAAGGCAGCGCGCGGCACCATGGTCGCAATCGTCGGAATGCGCGCCTCGTGCCAGCCGATACCAGTATTGATCAGTGTCGTGCCGGCAGCCTCGACCGCCTGCGCCAGCGCCACGATCTCTTCCCAGTTGCTGCCGCCTTCGACCAGATCCAGCATGGACAGGCGATAGATGATGATGAACTCGCGACCGACCGCCTCACGGGTGCGGCGCACGATGTCGACGGCGACGCGGATACGGTTTTCGAAACTGCCGCCCCAGCGGTCGTCGCGTTGATTCGTCTGCAAGGCGACGAACTGATTGATGAGATAACCTTCCGAGCCCATGATCTCGACGCCGTCGTAGCCGGCCGTCTGGGCCAGACGGGCGCAACGAACATAGTCGGCGATGGTCTGCTCGATGTCCTCTTCTGTCATTGCCCGCGGCCGAACTGGCGAGATCGGCGCGCGTAATGCGCTGGGCGCTACCGCTGCGGGAGAAAAGGAATAGCGGCCGGTATGCAGTATCTGCAAGGCAATCCTGCCGCCCTCGGCATGGACCGCCGCGCAGACGAGAGCGTGATTTAGGGCCTGGGCCTCGTTCTCGAGCACCGCCGCGCCGGCTGCGATTACACCGCTCTGGTTCGGCGCGATTCCGCCGGTAACGATCAGTCCAACGCCACCTTTCGCACGCGCCGCGTAGAACGCAGCCAGGCGCGAAAATCCATGGGGCATTTCTTCCAGACCGGTATGCATCGAACCCATGATCACCCGATTCTTAAGCGTGGTGAAGCCGAGATCGAGCGGGTTGAGCAAGTGAGGATAGGGTGCGGTCATTGTTTTGCTGCCTCAAATTTGCGGATTGTAGTCGGCGGGTGCAAGCAGCGGCGATCTTCGCACAGCCATTTTCGCGATGCGACTGGCAAGCGACGGACGCACCGATCAGGCGTAGGTATTCAGCGAAGAACCGCGACTTGTCGCCAACGCTGCATCGGAATAGGCCTGGCTGACGCGGGTCTGTGCAGTGTCTTGCGGAACCTGCGACTGTTCGGGCTGGCCGCCGGCAGCTTTTGTCGCCCGCTCCTGACGCTGCTCCTTGACGAGATCTGTGCGGCCGCGCGACTCCAACTGCACGCCCGCCGACGCCACCCGATAATCCTGTGGCGAGGGATCGCTTGGTGCCAGTGCCGCCGCCTGTATCAGCCGGCCTTTATCAATATTGGCCTGAGCCTTGTTTTCCGCTCCCGTATCGATGCCTACCTCGCCACCGGTCGCGTATGCCTTGCCGTCAGGGCCGTAGGTATAGCTGTAGCTGGGTCCGCTGGTGACGATGCCGTGGGCGGCTCGCAAGTGCGCCTGCTCGTGGTCGCGGACGCGCACGTCAATCTGTTTCAACTGCTCGACCTGATGTTGCTGCGCCGGTGTCAATTGCCCGGCCGCGGTCGCGCTGCCCGATGGCTTGGCCACTGTTCCGGGCTGTCCAACCGGGTTCATGGAGACGTTGAGCGTAAGCATGATGGCAATCAGTCGATCAGCTTAAAACTATAGACCAGATGATGAAGGGCTGTCTTCCCTGCTATTCATTGCCGTGTTCGTCCGGGCGAAGCGAAACCAGAGGTAGCTGATCGCCTGGAGCACAAGCAGCACAGCAAAGCTCCACCGGTAGGCTTCGCGCGACGCCAGTCCCTGCGCCTGCAGCGTATCGACGAGCACGCCAAAACCCCACTGAATCGAAAAGGCGCCAACGAAAACGGCGAGGTTGAGCGCCGTGTTGACGCGGCCGGAAAGGTGGGCAGGAAAGTGTCCTGCCAGAAGCGCATAGGCAAGATTGCTGACGCTGAAAACCATTCCCATGACGAACCACAGCAGCGTCGTCGGCGCTGCATCCAGGACGATCGACAGCATCACCCCGAGACCGCTACCGAGGCCTGTCAGAAGCAGGGTTTGCGGCGTGATGCCGCGTCGCTGCAGCCAGCCGACCAGCGTAGCGATGCCGACAAAGCCGCTGACCATGGCGATGCCCGTCAGCAGCAGGTGAAAGGCAGCGAGGTCGCGCGAATAACCGTTGAAGTGCATCAGCCACGGCACCGCCCAGAGCCCTTGTACGGCCATGAAGCCGCCGGTGAGCGTCGCCGATAGCGGCGCAAAACGCCAATAAACGGGACTTGAGAGTACGTCCACTAAACCGCGCAATTGCTCGCCGAGTGTTTCGACGGCGTCGTCGGAGGGCTTTTCCGGCGTCGTGAAAACCAGCAGCGCGACGATCAGCCCGAGACTGGCGATGCCGAGAAAGATGCCGCGCCAACCGAACAGCGGCAGCGCCCAGCTCAGCGGTGTGCTGGCACTCAGCGCGCCGAGTCCGCCCGCCGCCATGATGGCGGCATTGATCGAGGCTTGCCGGCCGCTGCCGAACCAGGGTGTAAACGCCTTGAACGACGCCATCAAACAGGCTGAAACACCGAAGCCGATCATCGCCCGCGCCACGATCAGTTCCGTTAATGTCGTGCCGCGCGCAAACAAGGCGCAGCCGGTCGCGGCCACTGCCACCAAGGCAGCTTCGACGCGACGGGCACCGTAGCGGTCGAGTAAAATCCCCAGCGGCAGCTGGAAGGCGCCGAAGGCAAGCAGATAGGCACTGGTCAATAAACCGAGGTCGGCCGCCGCAATATCCAGATCGCGCGTGAGTTCGGGTGCGATGACGGCATTGGCGTTGCGCAGCAAATACGAAAAGAAGTAGCCGACAGCGAACGGTACGAAGATTCGTAACCAGGGATTGGGTGCGCTCGCCTTCATGTGTCGCCGCCGGGATTGTGGTTGATCTTCCAGCACGGCGAACGCGGTTGCGAAACTTGGACGAGGGCAGCGCCGATGCGAAAAATGCCGCCGATGCAGATGGCCCCTTCGAGCCAGCCTCGCGTCGAAATGTTCTCGCCGATGCTTCCCGGTAAAAAAGCCGCGGCGCATTCCGGAAAGGCATCGGCAAGCCGGGCATAGTTTTCGGCGGCGTAGTGGTGTAGCGCCTTTTCGGGGCCACCATGGACGCGCCGGTCGGCCTGGACGTCGCCGAGCAGACCGGTGAACGTCAATCGCAGCGGACCAAGTGGCGGTCTTTTGTAGATGCCGCTCGGCTGCCCTTCGGGTTCCAGCGATTTGATGCCTCCGACATAAACGCCGTCGATGCGCGTATTCATGCCGGCGCCCACAGCCACGCCGCGCCACGCACGCCGGAAGAATCGCCGTGGCGGTTCTTCACCAGACGGGTGGCGACGTGATCGGAGAAAACGTGTTCTCCCCACAGGCGCGTCACGTTCGTGTAGAGCCGGTCAATATTGGAAAGTCCGCCGCCAAGGACGATGACATCCGGATCGACGATGTTGATCACAAACGCCAAGGCAAGCGCCACACGCGATTCGTAGCGCTGCATGGTCGCTGCGCAAGCTGCGTCACCGGCGGCAGCTTGAGCGACGATCGTTGCCGGATCGAGTACCTGCCCGGTCGTTCCTGCATGATCTTTCTTCAAGCCCGGTCCGGACAGAAAGGTCTCGACGCAGCCGCGCCGCCCGCAATAGCAGTCAGGCGCTGGCGCGGAGTCCGGCAAGGGATTGTGCCCCCACTCGCCGGCGATACGGTTGGCTCCCGCAAGGACATGGCCGCGGACCACCACACCGCCGCCGACGCCAGTACCGAGGATGACGCCGAAAACGACTTCCGCCCCCGCCGCCGCGCCGTCGATGGCCTCCGATAGCGCGAAACAGTTGGCGTCGTTGGCCAAGCGCACCTCGCGGTGCAACGCCTTTTCCAGGTCCTGCTGCAGCGGTTCGCCAATCAGCCAGGTGGAGTTGGCGTTCTTGACGCGACCGGTCACAGCTGACACTGCGCCGGGTATGCCGACGCCAACGGAGCCGCGCCGGCCCAGTTCGCGCTCGACTTCCTCAACCAGAGCGGCGACCGTTTCTACTGTGCCGTCGTAGTTTCCCTGGGGCGTCGCCCGCCGGCGCCGGATCAGTTCACTGCCATCGTCCCGAAGCGCAATGATCTCGGTCTTGGTACCGCCCAGGTCGATGCCCAATCGCACGTGCCTGACTCCCAGGGTGAAAGCGAAAGGCCCCAGTATGCCAGCGCCGGCAGCCAATAGCTGCGACCGAGGCCAGACAGCTTTCTATCGACCGCTGAATACCGGCTTGCGCTTGCCACGGAAGGCGGCCAGCCCTTCGCGATAGTCATCGCTGTCGAGAAAGCCGAAGCTGGTAGCGATTTCGCGTTTGTTCAATGGCTTTGCATCCCCCGATAGACGGCGAATGAGTTGCTTGTGCGTCCGCGCCACCAGCGGGCTGCCGGCAGCGATCCGCTCCGCAGTGGCGAGTGCTTCGGTTTCGACCGCGTCGTCGGCGACAACGCGAGTGACCAGACCTTTGGCATAAGCCTCATCGGCGCCGAGCAGTCGGCCCTCGAGCAGGATCTCGTTGAGCACCGCTGGGCCGACCAGTGCCAGCAGGCGCTTCAGTTCGCAATGCGCCATGGAAAAGCCGAGGCGGTTGATCGGCGCACCGAAGCGTGCCGAACGGCTGCTGATGCGCAGATCGCAGGCCGCTGCGATTTCCAGGCCGCCGCCGATGCACGATCCTTGGATCAGGGCGACTACCGGATGAGGCACAGCGAAATCGCATCGAGCGCGCCTGCCACCCATTCGTCATGGTAGATGCGGGCTTGCTGGAGCGTCGCGCGCAGCGTTTGAAATTCTTCGATGTCGCCGCCGGCGGCAAAGACTTTGCCTTCGCCGCGCAAGATGACGCAGCGCAACGCATCGTCGGCGGAGAGTTCATCCATCGTTTGCTTGAGCTGTCGCCACATGGCGGCAGTGACGGCGTTGAGCTTGTCTGGATTGGACAGCGTGACGGTGGCAATTGCGCCAGCGCCTTCGCGGCGGCTCATGACTGAGGCTTCCACAGTCATGCGATCAGCGGCCAGCGCCAAGTTTCGACAGCGCCGCGCGGCCGGACAGCAGGTGGTCGCGCATGCGCTGCTCGGCGCTACTGGCATTGCGTGCGGCGATCGCTTCCATGACCGCTCGATGCTCGGCCAGCGATTCGACGATGCGGCCGTCGAGGCGCAGCGAATCGCGGCGGCGCAGCTTCATCACCTTGCGCAGATCCTCGATGAGTTGATTTAGCCAGCGGTTGCCGGCCAAGCGCTGCAGGGCAACGTGGAAATCCTGGTTGACCTCGAAAAAACGGTCGGCGTCACCGGCGGCGGCGTGCTTTTCCAGCGCGGCGTGGATGGACTCGAGCTTGCGGATATCGGCGGCGCCCGCCTTCTCTGTCGCCTCGAAGGCACAGCGGCCTTCGAGCAGGGCCATCAAGGGGAAAATCTCGTCGAGGTCGCGCTCGGTGATCTCGGTAACGTAACAGCCGCGCCGTGGTTTCAGCGTCACCAGTCCTTCGGCGGCCAGGACCTTGAGCGCCTCACGCAGTGGTGTGCGGCTGATGCCGTACTCCACTGCCAGTGCCTGTTCGTCGATCCAGGCGCCCGGGGCGAGTTCGTAGCAAAATATCCGGCTGCGCAGGCGTTCTGCAACCTGCAGGTAGAGAGCCGGGGCGGCCAGACTGGCGGGCGCTTGTCTTGCATTCATAATTATGGATACAGTATTATAGGCCGCATCCGACTGTCAAGCGGTCATCGGCTGGCAGCACCCAAAATGCCGAACGAGAAGGACAACCCATGAGCAAATACCCCGACGTGACCATTCCCGCCAACGACGCCTGGACCAAAGCGGCCGCAAAATCTGCACCCGGTGGCGATGTCGGCAAGCTGGACTGGGTGACACCCGAAGGCATCACGGTCAAACCGCTTTACACCAGCGCCGATACCGAAAACCTGCCCTACGCCAACACCCTGCCCGGCTTCGAGCCCTACCTGCGTGGGCCGCAGGCCACCATGTATGCGGTGCGGCCGTGGACCATACGCCAGTACGCCGGCTTCTCGACCGCCGAGGAATCCAACGCTTTCTACCGCAAGGCGCTGGCCGCGGGCGGTCAAGGCGTTTCGGTGGCCTTCGACCTCGCCACCCATCGCGGCTACGACTCCGATCATCCGCGCGTTACCGGCGATGTCGGCAAGGCCGGCGTGGCGATCGATTCGGTCGAGGACATGAAGATTCTTTTCGACGGCATTCCGCTCGACAAGGTCAGCGTCTCGATGACCATGAACGGCGCCGTGCTGCCGGTGCTGGCCGGTTACGTGGTGGCCGCCGAGGAGCAGGGCGTCGCCCAGGAAAAACTCTCCGGGACCATCCAGAACGACATCCTCAAGGAGTTCATGGTCCGCAACACCTACATCTATCCGCCGGCGCCGTCGATGCGCATCATCGCCGACATCATCGGCTACACGGCGAAGAACATGCCGAAGTTCAACTCGATCTCGATCTCCGGCTACCACATGCAGGAGGCCGGCGCGACCCAGGCACTGGAGCTGGCCTTCACCCTGGCCGACGGTGAGGAATACGTCAAGACAGCCATTGCCAGTGGCATGGATGTGGACGACTTCGCCGGGCGACTGAGTTTTTTCTTCGCCATCGGCATGAACTTCTATCTGGAAGTGGCCAAGCTGCGCGCCGCGCGGCTGCTCTGGTGGCGGATCATGAAAGGTTTCGCGCCGAAGAATCCCAAGAGCATGATGTTGCGCACCCACTGTCAGACCTCCGGCTGGTCACTGACGCAACAGGATCCATATAACAACGTCGTGCGCACCACCATCGAGGCGATGGCTGCGGTGTTTGGCGGCACCCAGTCGCTGCACACCAACTCGCTCGACGAGGCGATCGCGCTGCCGACCGAGTTCTCATCGCGCATCGCCCGCAACACGCAACTGATCATTCAGGAAGAGACGCACATCACCAACGTCATCGACCCGTGGGCCGGCTCGTACATGATGGAAAAGCTGACCCAGGATATCGCCGACGAAGCCTGGCGCATCATCGAGGAAGTCGAAGCGATGGGCGGCATGACCAAGGCGGTTGAATCGGGCTGGGCCAAGCTGCAGATCGAGAAATGCGCCGCCGAAAAGCAGGCGCGTATCGATTCCGGCCATGACGTCATCGTCGGCGTGAACAAGTACAAGCTGGCCAAAGAGGATCCGATCGAGTTTCTCGATGTGGATAATCATGCGGTGCGCGACGGCCAGATCGTCCGGCTCAAATCCATCCGAGCGACCCGAGATACGCAGGCGGTCAATGCTGGACTCGAAGCCTTGACCGAAGCAGCCCGCAGCGGCACCGGCAACCTGCTCGATCTCGCCATCCGGGCAACGCGATTGCGTGCTACCGTGGGCGAAATCTCCGACGCACTGGAGAAAGTGTGGGGCCGTCACCGCGCCGTCAACCAGATGGTTTCCGGTGTCTACGGTGCTGCTTTCGAGGATGGGGCAATGAGCCAGGATTGGTCGCAGCTCAAGGAACAGATCGAAACTTTCGCCGGCGACTTCGGCCGCCGGCCGCGCATCATGGTCGCCAAGCTCGGCCAGGACGGCCACGACCGTGGTGCC
>CAISUK010000666.1 GCA_903888645.1 uncultured Pseudomonadota bacterium
CAACAGCTTGGTGACGATGACGTTGATGCGCTGAATCTGCTGATCGATCAGTCGTATTTCCTCGGCGACGGGTTCGGCGTGCGGTCCCAGCACTTCGCGCAACAGATCGAGGTTGCCCTGGATCACCGCAACCGGATTATTGATTTCGTGGGCGACGCCAGCGGTGATCTCGCCGATCGCGGCGAGCTTTTCCGACAGCGCCAGTTGCCGCTGGGTGTCGCGCAGTTTCTGGTTGGCCGCTTCAAGCTCGCGGGTCCGCGCCGCCACTTTGGCATCGAGATCGTCGCCCCAGGTTTTCAGTTCGGCGTTTTGCGCCTGCAGCTTGTCGAGCAGCTCGTCGAGATGGCCCGTCAGCCGGCCGATTTCGTCGCGCCCCTCGAGCGGTCCGGTGCGCGCCGCCAGATCGCCCTGCTCGATGGCGCTCATGGTGTTATTCATGCACGCCAGCGGCCGGAAAATGCCGCGCGCCACGCGCAATGACAAATAGAACCCGGCGGCACTGACGGCGGCAAACAGGATCAGGATGGCGGCAACTATATTTTGCCTGGCCTTGCGGAAAGGCTCCTCCAGATAACCGACGTAGAGCATGCCGACGCGTTTGCCGAAACTGTCGCGGATCGGCTCGTAGGCCGAGATGTACCAGTCGGTCACGACAAAAGCACGATCGAGCCAGGTGCGACCCTCGCCCAGCACATGGCCGCGCACCGCCTCGGAAACGCGCGTGCCGAGGGCGCGCTGATCGCCGAACAGGCGCACGTTGGTGGCAATGCGGACGTCGCCGAGAAACAGCGTGGCAGTACCGTGGCTGCCCTCAGGAAGGGCACCTTCGGTGTAGACGAGATTGTTGATGGTATCGACGAAGTCGAGATTCTGGTTGAGGAGCAAGCCGCCTTCCAGCACCACCCGCGGCCGGTCATCGCCGCCGAGCAGCGGCGTCGCGTTGTGGATCACCATGCCACGGTTTTCGGCGGTGCGGGCGTCGGCCGCGGCATTGGCCGTAGCCACCAGCTCGAGGCGCGCCTGGCGGGCGAAGGCGGGATCGAGCCGTTCCAGTTGTTCCGCCGAATAGACATCGATTGCCGTGGTCGGTCGTCCACCAAGGGCATCGCGCAGCACCGGCCATTGTTCGCTGCCGGCGACGATGTCGGCATTCAATGACGATGCCATCAGCTTGCCACGGTCGTCGAGCAGGCGAATGAAATCGAGATGGAGCTCCCGCCGCTTGCGGATCAGCAGATCACGCAGCACACGACGGTCGCCCCGCTCCAGCACGGCACCGAACGATTGCGAATTGGCCAGCGCCTGCATGTCGCGGCCGACCCGGTCGACCACCTGGCTGAAGTACTGGTGCGCGACGGCAAGATCGCTATTGACCTTGAAGATAAGCAGGCGGTCGTAGTAGGCGTTGCCCCAATCGAAAACGATGAAGAGCAGGATCGGCAGCACTGCCGTCAATGGCAGCAGGGCGACAAGAATCAGTCGATTGCGCACCGACACCTTGGCAACCATGCTGGACATTCCGCTCGGCATCTCAGCCATTCCACTCTGAACACTTGCGGTCCAGTGTCTTGCGAGAGACGCCCAGGCGTCGCGCCGCCTCCGCCTTGTTGCCTTTGGCTGCCGCCAGAACATTGAGGATGTGCCTCTTTTCCACCGCTTCCAGTTGCTCCGGCGGGGCCCCGGCCTCGCCAGCCGGTTCGGCACCGAGGCCAGCGAGGGAAAACTCGCCGAGAATGAGGGCGCGTTCGACCACGTTGCGCAACTCGCGGGCGTTGCCCGGCCAAGCATAGCGGGAAAGCGCGGCCAGCAGGCCGGCATCGACAGGCAACGCCGGCACGCCGAGTTGGGCAGAGAGCAGACGCATGAAGTGTATCGTCAGCGGCGCGATGTCCTCGGCTCGTTCACGCAGCGGCGGAATATGCAGATTCATGACGTTGAGCCGGTAATAGAGATCCTTGCGAAAGCGGCCGTGTTCCACGTCGCGCGCCAGATCACGATTGGTGGCGGCGACGACGCGCACGTCCACCGGGATTTCGCGTTCGGCACCGACCGGGCGAATCTTCTTGTCTTCGAGCACGCGCAACAACTTGGTCTGCATCGCCGCCGGCAACTCGCTGACTTCGTCGAGAAACAGCGTGCCGCCCTGGGCGTAGAAAAACAAGCCTTCACGGGAGGAGGCGGCGCCGCTGAAAGCGCCGCGGAGATGGCCGAACAGTTCGCTTTCGATGATTTCCGGCGCCACGGCGGCGCAATTCAGCGGCACCAGGGGACGCTGCGCGCGCGGGCTGAGGCTATGCAGGGCGCGTGCGGCCAACTCCTTGCCGGTACCTGACTCGCCGCTGATCAAGACCGTCGTCGGCAGTGGCGCGAGGCGCTTGATGACGGCACGAATCTCGCGCAGCGCCGCCGAGTCGCCGACCAGGCCATCGCTGTCGATCTCGGCGATGGCGACCAGCTCGCGACGCAGCACGAAATTCTCGCGCTTCAGGCGGGCGCGATCAAAACAGCGGCCAATGGCGTTGAGGATCTGGTTGATACGGAAGGGTTTGAGGATGAAGTCCGAGGCGCCGGCGCGTAGCGCCCGAATGGCGATCTCGAGGTCGGCAAAAGCGGTGATCAGGATGACCTCGTTGTAATAACCCGCCGCCCGCAGCTCCTGCAGCCAATCGACGCCCGACTTTCCCGGCATGGCATTGTCCAGAAGCAGCAGGTCAAACTGGCGCTGCTCGAGCAGGCGCATGGCAGCCTCGCAGTCATTGGCGATTTCTACCAGGCCACAGCGTGGCTGCAAGGCACGCGACAGGAAGTTGCGCATGCCCGGTTCGTCGTCGACGACCAATATCGCGTACTCGGTCCAGGCACCGAACGTGTCCTGCTGCCCGATTTGGGTCGGCGTATCTACGGCATCCGGTGCGGCCTGCAGACTCGTCATCGCTGCTTCTCCGGCTGTTGTTCGGCGCAGTCTCGCCCACATGAGACATTTTGTCCATGGTCATTGGTCAGGGCTGCGCCGAATTGTCCCGTCAGGTCAACTGCTACTCAATTAAATTATTGAATTAAAGACAATTGGCAATTCAGGCTTATAAATTGCTCAGGGCTGCCGACGAAGTCGTTCGCAAAGTTCCGCGCCGGCTATGGCGTCGATCACCGGCGCCGGCATAGGCCAAAGCAGCAGCGTCAATCAAAACAATATCGGAGGATTTTTCATGGCAGCCACACTTAACCCCGCACTTCCCGCCGGACCGGGATTTTTCGACCGGGCACGCACCATCGCCCGACCCGGCTTCAACCGCTGGCTGGTGCCGCCAGCCGCCCTCGCCATCCATCTCTGCATCGGTATGGCCTATGGGTTTTCAGTGTTCTGGCTGCCGTTGTCCCGCGCGGTTGGTATTTCCCAATCGGTTGCCTGCCCCAAGGACATCAGCTTTTTCGCCGAAGTGTTTGCCACGACCTGCGACTGGAAAATTTCCATGCTGGGCTGGATGTATACGCTGTTCTTCGTCTTTCTCGGTTCATCGGCGGCGATCTGGGGCGGCTGGCTGGAACGCGCCGGTCCGCGCAAGGCCGGCATCGTCTCGGCTTTCTGCTGGTGCGGCGGTCTGGTCATTTCCGCCTTTGGCGTGATGACGCATCAGATCTGGATGCTCTGGCTCGGCTCCGGCGTGATCGGCGGCATCGGCCTTGGCCTCGGCTACATCTCGCCGGTATCGACCCTGATCAAATGGTTCCCGGACCGCCGGGGCATGGCCACCGGCATGGCCATCATGGGCTTCGGCGGCGGTGCCATGATCGGTGCGCCGCTTGCCGACAAGCTGATGAAGTTCTATGCGACACCCGCCTCGGTCGGCGTCTGGGAAACCTTCCTGACGCTCGCCGCCATTTATTTTGTCTTCATGATGGCCGGCGCGCTCGGCTACCGCGTGCCGTCCGAAAACTGGGCGCCGGCCGGCTGGCAGCCACCCTCCGAACCAGCCACCAAGAGCATGATCACCGATCGCCACGTGCATCTCGACGTCGCCTGGAAAACGCCGCAATTCTGGCTGGTGTGGGGCGTGCTCTGCCTCAACGTGACCGCCGGCATTGGCATCATCGGCATGGCTTCGCCGCTGTTGCAGGAAGTCTTCGGCGGCAAGCTGATCGGCGTCGATCTGGCCTTCAACGACCTCAATGCCGCGCAAAAAGGGCAGATTGCCGCAGTTGCCGCCGGCTTCACCGGCCTGCTGTCGCTGTTCAACATCGGCGGCCGCTTCTTCTGGGCATCACTCTCCGACAAGCTCGGCCGCAAGTTGACCTATTCGATCTTCTTCCTGCTCGGCTGCAGCCTTTACTCGGCGATTCCAAGCATGGCAGCGGCCGGCAACCTGGCCCTGTTCGTGGCGTTCTTCTGTGTCATCCTGTCGATGTACGGCGGTGGTTTCGCGACGGTGCCTGCTTATCTGGCTGACATGTTCGGTACCAAAATGGTCGGCGCCATCCATGGTCGTCTTCTGACCGCCTGGTCGACCGCCGGCGTACTCGGTCCGGTGTTGGTCAATTACATCCGCGAGTACCAGCTCGATCACGGCGTGGCCCGCGCCGACGCCTACACCGTCA
>CAISUK010000667.1 GCA_903888645.1 uncultured Pseudomonadota bacterium
AAGCCGCGTCCTTGCTCACCCTCTCGCCGCCTCAATCGCGGCATTGAGCGCAAGCAAATTGGTCTGTTCGGCGATTTCCCTTAGTCCAGTATCCGCCATGGCAACTCCTGTTCCTATCGTGAAAATTGCTATTGTCATGGCAACGACAGCGCTCATCGAACGCCCGTCGGACGCTGCTGCCACGAGATCAACAACTGCTCCCATACAGCCTCCAGCATGACGGCATGATCGGCATCTGCCGAGGCCTGCAAGTGGGTATGTGGGTGCAACCCATCGGCCGATTGGCCTGGGTAGCGCCAGGAGTAGACCAGTGAGGGCGCCTTGTCCTGTTCGGCGATGCGCACACGATCTTCGACACCATTGAGACCGGAGACGTTACGAGAGGACCGCTTCAGGGTTTTGATTTCCTTGGTGTCGAGATTGAATCCATCAGGGTTGCTAGGCGGACCAACCGTCTCCGTATGAACATCAACCTCAACACCACCTCCGGAAAATCCTGCGCTTGCCCGCTCATTTTTGCTCGGGGCGATGACAAACGCGCCATGCTTGACACAGAATCCGTCGGCGGAGCCAGGAACAAAACTGGCGGCCAGTCGGGCGATTCCCTGTTCGGCAAACGATTCATATTGAAGCCCCGCAGAAACATCGGTTTCAAGAAACAGAGCAAGCCCTGGCCGTGGGTTCATGGCCAGAATTTTCAGATCATCCTGATACATCGCCAGTGGCCGGTACCAGGCTGCAGGGCCGACGCCAGCCAGATTGAGCTCGCGTAACAATGTCGGCGCCGACTCTGATGGCGCGGGCTCTCGGATAGGCGCCAGGCGCTTTGCCCATGCCTGCGTTGGATTGCTTCCAGGCGCAACCGCCTCAGACCACGCCTTGACCGTATAGATGTGCTGTTCGCGGCCCTGTGGCAGAACACCGCCCGGAAGAGAGAAGTTGAAGCGACCAACACAATGTTGAGGCTCTTTCGATAATCCAGCATCTGCCATGGCATTTCCCATCCCTGTAATGGACGCGACCAGGGTCACATGGCCAATAATCTTTTGGTGGCGCCAATGTTCATCGGGCGCCCACCGGTCGCATTCGCCACGAGCTCAGCAGAAAGTTCCATGCAGCATCCAGCGCTCCGCGATGGTCTTCGGCTGCGGAGGCCTGCAGGTGAATATAGGGATGCAATCCATCGGCGGTCTGGCCGGGCGCGACAGGGCTAAGACTGCCTTGTAGAAGATTCTTCACCGGCGGGTTATGGGTCGAATTCCGCCCGTAAAGATCGACAAAACAACAGCATTCACTCAATTCGATGGCAGTTGATCGGTGGTTGCCAGCGGTCACGATGGACCGCGATTTGCATAATATTGCGCGATGGCGGGAATCTTGGCGACACGGTTCATATACTCTTCCAGTTTCGGTGCCACTGTTGCAATCAAGTCGCTTGGAATGTGATCCAATTTCCCGGAACTTAGCCAGTGCAGGATAACGAAAGCCTTGAGATCGGCGATGGTCAGGCGGTTGTCCGCAAGAAACTGTCCGCCGTGGTTTTCAAGCTGCTTTTGGAGCCAGCGCAAGTACTGGGGTAATGCGCCTGTCGCCAAGGCGTCGCGTGCTGTCTCTAGGTCGTCTCCTTTCAACCCAAAGCTTGCCCCTATCTTGATATTGATATCTTCCAGGGCGCCCATCGCTTCGTCACACAACAAGGCCTGAAAATCGTCTTCGGGATACAGACCAGCCAGTCTTCCGACATAGCGGATAATCGCGTCACTTTGCGTTATCTGAACATCATTGACATGAAGAGTGGGAACCTGATTCAGCGGTGTCGCCTTGCGAACTTCAGGAAAATCGCTCGCCGCAAAACGATAGTCCTCAAACGGAACCTCACCGATATGCATGGCTAGCCGTGCCGGCTCAGCCCGTCCGCCGGAAAAGTCGAAGTAGGTCAGCTTCAGTTTGGTCATTTTTTGCCTTTCTGCGGTTTGGAGTCGTCACTATTCGCGAAGAATGCCACGGATTGCGAAAATAACAAGCTTACACGCCGAAGGGAGTAAACGGCATAGTATGCAAATTGGCAATAATTTCGGCCGGTTGCTGTTGGCCAACGATCCCGTAAATGCCGCTTTCGTATCGAATCTCGCAGGCGAAGGGATATTCGGCAAGCATTGCGCATGCGGCACGACGCGGCACTACTCGACGAACTAGGCGGGTATTTGATCGAAATTCGTCGGTTGGTGGAAGTAGCCGGCAAGGTTGATAGCCGCAGACCAGTGACGATAAAACGGAGACAAAGCAAGCGAAAGTCATTTTCTCGACTACCCGCAAACTGGCGCGACGTAATGGCAGGTCGCATGCGCAAGCCGAATCGTGTTGCGTTCTTGACGGAGTGCTTGACGGGTTGCCGGCCCGAAGAATTGCGCCGCGGCATTGTAATTAAGCTGACAACGAATGATCTTGGTCTGATTGTCAAAGACCCGGCGAAAAAGGGCCAATCGCATGGTTTTACTTATTCCCTCGGCGACGAAACTCTCGTGACTTTGTTAGTAGATCTGCTCAAAGACGATTTTGATGCATCGGGTCGGTTTACTGTCACAATCGAAAGTCCAAAAACGTACAGTCAGTGTGTCAAAGAAGCAGCAATCCGAGAGTTCGGCGAAATAGCAAAAGACATCAGCGCATATTCGTTACATCATGCTGCTGCTTCTGATTTCAAAGCGTCCGGCATGTCACAGGATGAAATATCGATAGCGCTTGGGCACACATGGGGAGAGACAAAAAATAGCGATGGTTCTTACAGTCAGGGCCGCGGAGCAAGTGCGCTGCGACCTAAAGCGGTTGAAGGTACGAAGCGTGTCAAGAACGGGCCTAAGCACTCGCCGGCACCGCAGTCTGTTAAGAGTAAATCCTCAACGGCGCCGAAGCCTTCCAAGGCAAGGCCAAAGCCCTCTCCATTTGACGCGTCAACCTGACGCATATCAGTTGAAAAGCGATCATCCTGCTTGTGGTCAGCAAAGCAGCGTTGATCAACTGGGCAAATGTAGTGGCCAGCGTCACTTGCTCATCGATTCCCAGGTTTTTTTGCCGCTGATGCGGGAAGCGTAGAACGGGTAGTCCAGTCAACAATGCAGACGACCCATGAATTCGATTAGCATTCGCACTCCAATCTACCGAAGGAAACGCCCATGAAAAAATCAGAATTGATTGAGGCCCTGGCCGCCAAGGCCGACGTATCGAAGGTCGCGGCGGCCAAGTCGATTGACGCCCTGGTCGACATCATCACCACCACGCTCGCCAAGGGCGATGATGTGGCGCTGGTCGGCTTCGGCACGTTCAAACCGGTCAAGCGCGCGGCGCGCACCGGCAAGAACCCGCAGACAGGAGAAGCCCTCAAGATTGCCGCGACCACGCTGGCGAAGTTCAGCGCCGGTGCCACGTTCAAGGCGGCCGTCGCGGGCAAGAAGGCGCCAGCCAAAGCTGCAGCCAAGAAGCCTGTCGCCAAGAAAAAGTAGTTCCCGGCGCGGATGCGAACACGACCATGGCGGCCTGCGGGTCGCCGTCGTTGCGTATCCTGTTGTGACCGGACTCGACCGAGTTCGCAATCGCTTCTGACGCCAACTTCAGCGCTTTTGCCTCTTCGATAAGGCGTCGCTCACCATGATCGCAAAGTGCGCGCCCAGCGCTGATGACTACAATCCGAAATGAATAAGCAAGCCCCCGTGATATTCCTGATCCCGCTCACCGCATTTGACGTGGCCGGTTTCCGGTTCCGGTCTGCAGCGTGAGTTCGAGATTGCCAGGATGACGAGCGGGACATCAGCGAGCAAACAATGATCGAGGCACCGATCAGCAATCCACCGAACGCGTACCTGGAAATCATCGGTCCGCTGATCGACAAGGCACGGGACTTTATGGAAGCCGGCCAAAAGCTTCAGGCGTTCGCCTTTATCGGCAATCTGACCACGCAACACGTCGTCCCGGTGATGATTCAGCCGGGAAGCGCCGAGGACAAAGACCAGTCTGCCCGGCTCATCCAATCGGCAGCGTTGGCTCTGGATGCGGATTTCGTGTTCACGATCATGGAAGCCTGGTCGCTTCGCCCGGACAAGATGCCGCAGATGGATGCCATTCTCGAGAAGTACGGCAGCGTCGGCGCCTCGCCCTACGCTGTCGATGTGTGCTCGTTGATTCTGGAAACGAAACGCGGTGTCTGGGTTGCACAGCCACGGATCAAGCCAGAAGGCATTTCCAAGAAAAAGCGCACCATTGACGTCGTCGAGTTCCGATTCTTTACGGAAGTCGAGGGCCGGTTCGTGCATCTGCTGCCCAAGAAAGCCGACGACGAACCGCCGTCAATCTTGCATTGAAAGATAATTGACTGCGCATTGCGCTGCAATCAGGCGGCCTATGACATCGTGGCCATCAAAACTGGGTTGACGATCTGGACTCGGTGCAAAAAGTGGGCGAATTCGCCCACTTTCTTCGAAAGCACTTTCGTGCGACAGGTGCGACCCGCGCGGGCGAGCGTGAGCGGTCCTTTCATCCCATCAAGAAGGATCGGGAACAAATCCCCCCGGAAATGCCTGTGGGAACGCAGGCTGCCTTGGGATAATTCCCTTGGCAATCAGATTCTGGCGGCTGGCGTAATAGATCGAGACCATTTCACTTGGGGTGTTACTGGCGCGATTGAATTCGGTGTATTGCGTCGGCGCCTGGATGCGCTCGCCGTGGCCAGTACCGAGTTTTTCCTCACGGCTACTTTGCCGATCGGATGACATCTCTTGCGCACTCGAGGACGAGCTGGCGGCGGATTTGGCAGCTGAGCGGCCAACTGCTTCCGGTGCGACTGAAGCGGGAGCATCAATCCAGCCGCGTACTGGCTCCGCAACAGCCTCTTTGTAAACAGCAAGCCCGATCACTCCAACGTTCTCCGGTCGTCCAGTACGCGCTGCATAAGAGTCTGGGAGTGGCGTGAAATAGAACGATGCCACTTCGCTCAGATCCTTGCGCCAACCGGCAATCTCAGCCCGTTCGCGTGCATCGAGAACGTAGCCTGTCTGGCTCGTAGCGGCCGTCTGGCCGCTCACCACATTGACCCCATCCACAGACAGGACGCCAAGAATTCGGCTCCCGCTGCGGTTGCGGATCTCTACTGAATAGCGGTCGCCGGCGCGCCCTTCAATATATAGTCGGCCGCCGTTACGGTAGGTTTCAAGACGCGCTCCGGTGGTGCGGTTGATCACCGTCACATCGGCCAGGTAACCGGCGTCTGCTACGGAGGCGCATCCGAGCAGGGCGGTAGCGGCGAAAATGGAAATGAGTTTATGCATGACAGTCTCCTTGTCGTTGATGGGTGGTAACTCATAAACGATGGAGACCAGAAAAAGGGGTTAAGTTTTCCCGATCAATTTGGTGGCCTGGCTACATCGCAGGCACTGGCACATCGGGGTACGCTTTTCGGAAGGCCGCAACCTCAGCAGCCGCTTCCTGCTCACGCCCAGCCTGCTTGAGGCGCCGGATTTCCTCCAGCCAGTCTTCCGGCGAGCGCTGCGCTGAATTCTGTCGAACCGATTCGGCCTTTGCGGCGGCGGGTGCGCCCATCGATGCGGCACCTGCGGATCGACCGACCGCACGCTCACGCAACTCCGGTATCGCGGCTGGCGCCATGATGTCGTCACTGTCAGTGGTCGGTGCCGGGGCTGGGAACGATTCTGCTGGCGCCGGCGGAGCAGCGAACGGACGTGTTGGTTGATCCTGAGATGAGGGCAATTCCCTTGGAAGGGTCGCCGGCGGTGGGAAACTGTCCTTCAGGCCAGCTTCCGACCGGCTTGCGGGTGCCGCTTTGGCTTTAGCCGATTCCGCTGCAGGTGCAGGAAATGCCGCAGTTGGTCGAGCGACCCGATCCACCGTCTTGTCCTCGCTCGTGGTCGGCTCACGCTCCATCAGCAGCGCGATCGACACGGCCAGCACCATGGTCGTCATGACGCTGGCTGGCATCATCCACCGGCGCCACCATGGATCTGGACGAGCGGCATGCGATTGCGCCTGGCGGCGAGCGGCGGCGAGAATGGCGGCATCAATCGTTGCCGGCGGCACCTCGGTCGACGCCTCGCGATAACGCTGGGACAAGTCAGTATCGATTTCTGTCACCGCCACGACTCCAGTTCTATGCGCAGTTTTGCCGTTGCGTAGCGCAACCGGCTCTTGATTGTTTCTCTGCCGACGCCGGTCAGTGTGGCAATTTCATCGAGGGTCAGGCCACTCTCTTCCGCCAGCAAAAAAGCCTCGCGTTGCAACTCGGGGAGCACTGTCAATGCCGCGACCAGGGACTTGCCCAGCGCACGTCGCTCAACCTCGCTTTCCGGACCGGTCTCAACCGGCGCCGGCGGATCGAATTCATATTCATCATCGTCGCCTTGATTCATCGGCATTGGGTCGACGGGCTCCAGCCCGGCTGCGCGCCAGTGATCAACCAGGCGATTGTGGGCGATGCGGAACAGCCATGCCGAAAACTTGGCATTCCCCCGATAGCTGGCGGCAGCGCCAATCACGCGCATAAAGACATCCTGGAAAAGCTCCTCGGCCTGGCCAGCGTGCATGCATTGCCGCAAAAAATAGCGATAAAGCGGGCCACGCCAACGCTGATAGAGTTCCTCGAACGCCAACGCATCGCCGTCCCGGAAGGCAAGCATCAGAGCGTCGTCGGTCCGCTGGTCGTTAGCCACGTTAAAGTTAACGGTCAGGATCGCGATATGGGGTTGATCGACATCGCGCCGCGCACGAGAAGCCTGCGGCAGCATTGTTAGGAATCGTAAAATAATAATGTGGCCTTTTATGTAGGGTTTGGTGTGATGGTGTAATTCCATTCGCCATGAAAGTCGTCACGAGCCAAGCGAATGGATGCGAATTCATCATCGGAGACC
>CAISUK010000668.1 GCA_903888645.1 uncultured Pseudomonadota bacterium
GCACACCGGTGGCGGCGAACTGGGCGAGCAACTGGCGCATCAGCGGGGCTTGACCATCGCCCGTTGGCGCAGTCGCACCGGGCGTGTGTGATGACAGCGCTCGCGAGGACGTGGCGTTGGGGCCGATCAAGCGGCGCTGTCCATGGGCGTTGCGTGCCTTGTCCAGCGGATAGATCGTGGCCAGGGTGGCGCCGCTGCGTGGGTCAACGATGTCGGCCTGCGAACGGTCCCAGCGCGCGTAGCGCAGGCGAAGTTCGCGCAGGTGGGCGAAGGCCTGAGGAATCTGAAAGCGCACACCATCAAGCGTGGCCGTGGCGTCACTGGTGCGCTGCTTGCGTCGCACCTCAATGCGAAAGCTGGTGCGCAGTGTCTCGGAGTCCGGGCAATCACGCAGCACGCTGGGCGCTTTGATGAAACGTTCAAGGGGCGTGGCCCCAGCGAGTTCGCGGTGCACGCTGACCTGATATTCCTGTTCAACCCAGACGAAGGATGCCTCGTTGAGCTGGGCCAGCGTCAGGTTGGGCACGGCGTCCAGCATGGCCATGAGGCGGCGTTCGATGCGTCCCCACAAGGTCTCCTGCTTGCCATTCATCCAGGCGCTGCGTGGGCGCGTGGTCAGAGCCAGTATTCCCAGGCGGTGCAGCCCGGCGGTGAATTCGCCCGAGATCATGGCCGAGCCGTTGTCGCTGTAGATGGCGCGCGCCAACCCGCGCCGCTGCAGGGCCTGCGAGACCACATGCACCAGGCACTGGGTGTTCTCGTGGGCGTACCACTGCAGGTGACAGATCAGGCGCGAGTGGTCATCGACCACGCAAAGGCCAATGGGCGTAATCCATTCGCCCTGGCGGTTGAGCACCTTGAGCGAGCCCTGGTGGCCGTCAAGATGAAACAGCGCGCCCACGTGCGTGGCCTCAAAGCTGCGCACCTCGCGTGTGCCATCGGGCACGGCGGCGCGTTTGGGTCCACATCGCGACTCGCGTTCGCGCCACAGCCCTTGGGCACGAAGGTAGCGCAAGACGCTTGCATAGGAGGGCAGCGGGGCAAGCGAGGCCTGCGCACTGTGCGCGGCCACCAGATTGTCGTAGTGCAGCTGAACGGTCCACTTGGGATGGGCACAGTACTGAGCCCGAATCGCATCTCCCAGCGTCTCGTCAATAGCGCGCATGCTGCCGGCGTCGGCACGCGCCACCGTGGCGAGCATCGCGCTGGGGTTGGGTGTGCTGCGCGCCAGGGCCAACCAGCGCTCCAGTGTGGACACGCCAAAGCGCACGTCGACTCCACTGATCGGGTGGCGCCAGACCTGCTGGCTCAGTTCTACCAAGCGCTTGTTGAGCTCGCCGCGGGGTGGCGGGGCTGCCAATAACTGGCCGATGATCAGCAGGCGCAGGCGTGCCCATCGGTCTCGGATGCTTGAGTCGTCTTGGCATGCCATGGGTCAATCTCTTTCTGGGCTACGGGACAAATTCCTCGATAACCCAGAGCCTATTGGCGATTCACTCTCAGCAGGAAATCAACTTCTGCGCGTCGTTGTGCGGCTCTTAACGACCCTCAGTGAGCGTGCTCAGCGGTGCGAGCCATCGCAACACCGCCGTCATCGCGCCACGCTCATCGGCGGGCAGTGCACGGCGCTCTACCCGGAAAAGCCGA
>CAISUK010000669.1 GCA_903888645.1 uncultured Pseudomonadota bacterium
ATTGGTTCTTCTCCGCGTAGCGGCTCCGTCCAACAATGGTTGCTGCGTCGCTCATCACAGCGATTTGTTCTTCCATTTCACGCGAACGACGCGACTGCTTAGAAATGTAGATTGGCGCATTGTCAGCCAGCCCTTTAAGCCATTTATAGTTTAGTGGCTTTCCACCGTTATCAATGAACAGATATGCTTGTGGGTATTGCATAGGTCGCTCTTCCCTTCCTTATATTCGCTTGTTGCGTGACAAGCACGCGATGGTTGGCGTGTCGTGTAAAACGACAGTTGTAGCTATGCGGCGACCGTCTGCGCTGCCGCAATCTTCTGCATGTCGCTCACCAACTCGCGTGCAGACCCCTTGCAGCTTGTAATGACCGCAATCAGCTTCTGTTCATCAACGGGACCAGCGCCGCAATCGTCCAGCACTCGTCGCGCCAATGGTAGCCAAGCTTCAGCTGGCGCAGCGTTAAAGTTGACCCGTTCGCTGCGATTCAACACGCCAGCATCTATCGTGCTGATGTTGTTCGTCGTCATAATGAATATCGTCATAGGCATATTCATCGCAGACTTCAACGATGCCAACGCAGCGTCAGTCAAGTTAGGGCTTAAGCGTGAGAGTGACCGCATGGGTGAGATGGTCAGCATATTGTTCCATCCATGCAATGCAAGCAGACCGCAGTTGAAGTTGTTGTTCTGTCATGCATTTATTTATGCGATTACGACAGAAACCAAAGAAAAGCACGAGAAAACAAAGGAAAACAATTCGAACAAATAGGTCGATATTCTGAATGGATGGCTCTATAGTTATGTCATGTTCATAGCGGAGAGGAGTAAATGGTATGTCAACACTGGCAAAACTGAAGTTGGTTGCAGCGAAGCGTCCCAATCAGCTGTCGCCCGTTGTGCAGCGTCGCAACAAGGTCGCAAAGCACTTGTTCGATCAGATCGAGTGCGCTAAAGCGCGACAGGATGGCAAGAGCTATATGCCCACTTGGTCGAAGTCTGTTAAGGACGAGGAAACGGGCGAGACGAAGACGGTGCTGGTGCCCAAACGGATGCGCGAATGGTGGTTTGTGGCTGACAGTGGCAAAACTTGCGTGTCACTGCGCTACGGCGCGAAGATCGTCGAAATCGCCAAAGGCAAAACGGCTGTCGAGTTGGCCAGCGCTGCTGATCTGGTGCCTACGCTCGAAACGCTGAAAGCTGCAGTTGAGATTGGCGAATTGGATGCGCAGATCGAAGCGGTCAGCGGTTTGGTAAGAGCTGGTTTTAAGAAGTCTTAGGTCGATAGTAAGCACTGGCTGTCGCTGTATGGCAGGCGGCGGCTGGTGCTCGACTTGGATTTGAAGCGTCGTTACCATTGAGGTGTCGTGTAAAACGACACTTGATGCGCTCCAACTTAGCGCCGTATTACTTTGGACAAGGTGCGAAAGCGCCAGAACGCGGTTGAGGGAGTTCACCCAACAATGTGCCGTTCCCATACAGAACGAAGTGCGAATGTTTCTAGCCAAGCGATCAAAGTGGGATGCAGCTTTAAGATATATACTACCAATGCAAAACTGGCGTGATACTTATTCAGATTAGTTTGCCATTCGAGCGCATTTTATTGGGGAATCTATGAAGACCTGTCACCGAGCATTCGTTGCATTTATTTCGATGGTTCCATTGATGTCTTATGCAGGTATTACAGATGATGCCTTTAACAAGAAGATGACTCTCATCTGTTTTGGCGTGTACCAATCTGAAAAATACGAACCCTATGTTTATCAGCGAGATATTGACGATCGTAATTCTGCTGAAATTAAAGTGAAAAAGCACTTGCTTGCGACGTATTCAACAAAGGATGTGGAAAAGATTATGTCCAATGCATTGTACGACGCGTCGTCTTTCCAATGGAAGCCTAATGTTTCTCCCAAACAGGTTGTCGAAATGTGTAGAGACATAATGAACGATATAAATACGAATTATCGATAGCGGTGGACCCATCTGAAGTGCACTGTTTTTCTGGCACTGCAGGCACAGGGTTCATTTCTTGAAGCATCCAGCAGTTAGATGGGAGCATTATTGGAGGGGAAGATGCTCGAAAGCTAATCACTAGCTTGCTCTGCCTGGTAAATTTACGTCGCTGTGCAGCGCCATCGCCGTTGAGGTGTCGTGTAAAACGACACCTCCAGCCCCTTTTCAGCTAAATACTGAAAAGGGGCGGCAACCAGAATGAAGATACGAGAAATTGTGACGCCAGCGCTAAATCAGTTGCAGCCTACGGCGCTGCAGCAGCAAGCGCGGATCAATCAAGTCATCCAGCAAATCGCCGCAGCTGACCAGAAACGGCCACCCAATGCAGCGGAAATTGCTATGGCGCACCAGCAGTATGAAGTGATGAAGCAGAAAAACGATGCGGCTTACGCTGAGAAAGTCCGCAAGCGAGCGATCCAGTCAAAGATGCCACGTGAAGGTGGGCGGCTGAAGCGATGACTGTCGGCTTAAGCGACACTTGGCTAGGGCTGACAACTAGTGAAGTTGCGTAACTCACTACTGCAGGTGAACATGGGTTCAGGTGCGCACTTTGGACAACCCATTGACATTTTATTATGTCACCCGCACAATATCCATAAATAATATTTGGCTTCTTATGGTTTGGGTCTCCACTGGCAGCTAAATTGGCGCGACGAGCATTGAAGCGAAATCGAGTGAGAATATGCCCTGTGATCTTCTTGCCGTCACTGATATTGATGGCGACCAGCAGCTTTGTTCAGGCAGAATTTTCGCGCGATGCGCAGACGTCTAAGCTTGTCCACTAAGGCGAGCCGATGGCATATGCCGCACGATATTTTCTTATGTTGGATACGCAGGGTAGCTTATACATTCAGGTCTAAGGAGCGTCAGCATGAAAGTATCCGTTAAGCAGTGCTGTGTGAGGCGCGATGACGATGTTCGTTTCGATGCTGGCGTAGGGGACACCGTTCTATTGCGCTGCACTGATGGCAAATATTTTGAGGCATCTATCAAAACAGTTATGTCAAATGAAGCGCTTATCGTGTCATACATGGATGGAGCGAACGAAATCGATAAAATAATTTCCGTGCTCGAAGTGGAAGCGCTAATGCTAGGGGACTGAAGCGTTAAGGCGAGATCGCGTGTCGTGTTAAACGACGCTCTAAAGCGCACAGCGGCTAATCTTAGTAAAAGCCAACTTCAAAACATCCTATTCACTGGGGAAGTGATTTGTCAAAGAGCTGGCGATTTGTCGTTTACGGGGCGTCTTATTTGGCCACTTTGATAGCTATTGGGCTAGGTCAATCGCTGGCTTTTGCATACGACGAGAGTGAGTTGGCGCAGAAGTCGCGCGACTCTCTAGCTAAAGCCTCTACAGTAGAAGCAAGGCGTTCTGTGGCTGCAAACCAATTTTGGGGATTTTACCTGGCATCCACACGTACCAGAGCAGAAGTCTGCAAAGCCGAAGGTGTAGACATTAGGACTTTTCTTCTGGCGTTTAAAGACCTGCATGCTGATGAGTTAAGAATTGCGTCAGAAATTTATGCCCGCAAAGGCGCAAATGCCGATCGACTATATGCTGATCCAAAAGCGCATGACTTTTTCAGTACTGTAATGCGTAAAGAAATGATGAGTCTTGCAAATCAGTTGGGTACTACAGTAGCAGGAGCTTGCCAAAGCATGGAAGCGCATGCAGGTGAATATGCTGACTTAAATACTTTGAAAAGACGTAAGCCTGAAGTGTTTATAGCAATTCATTCTAAGTAATTGATTGGAATAACGTTGATTGATGATTGGCAGCGCACAGAATCCGTAGGTCGCAAAGAGGAATTGGGGGTGCAGGGTATCCATGCCAATCGCATTATTTTATTAGATTATGCGTTGCACACTTTGTTGCACATTTTTAGTAGCGCAGCGCAGAGCCAGTAGCTGCGCGGGTTTCCTACGAACAGCTACGTTCATAATCCGTAGGTCGAGGGTTCAAGTCCCCCCATCACCACCAATTCTAAAACCCAACCCTTACCGGTTGGGTTTTTTTCTGCCCGACGCGCCAGCACTGGCGGGGCTTCCGACGGAGTCTGGTGTTTCGCCATCGACCCGGTGCCGCATTTTCCTGCCTACCGTGCCTCGGACGCCTCTCTTTTCTCCATTTGACCGGTGGCTGCCCGACGCCAGACCCCTCGATTTCATGCGGGTTTCGGGCCGATGGTTGGGCGTCAACCGCCCTGACCAGAAAGCTTACAAACCCGGTTTAAGCATCGAATCCATCGAACAACCGATGCTGTTCATCCCAATCCGACGGCGGCAAATTGTTCTTCAACCAGATCAAGCTCAAGGTCTTCGGCTGATGCCCGTCGAGGATGCTGCGCACCAGCGTCGGCGAGAGCAGCGTTAGTCGCAGCAGTTCATTCACCGTTGTCTGATGCAGCCCCTCGCGCCGGGCAATGTCCGACCCGCTGCTGACGATGCCCTCTTCAATGAGGCGCTGCCAGTGAAACGCCTTGGACAGCGCCGTCAGGATCGGCGCGTCATGCTCCGGCATCTTGTCGCCATTCGATGCCGGAATCACCACCTTGCGCCCACCGTGCCGCTTGATGCGCACCGGGATGAAGGTCGTGAGTTTCGCACCCTGCCGATTGACGGCTGCGCCCGTCTGAATGATCCGCGTCATGCTATTGCCTCCTGCTGTTGTTCCAGTTCCAGTAATTCCGCCCCAATCGTCCCCGGCCGCATCTCGCCGACCAGGGCGTGCCATCCGGTATCCCGCCAGGTGATCTCGATGCCCTCCTCCCGGAGTGTCACCCGCTCGATCAGCAACTGAACGATGCGCTGTCGTTCTGCCGGGAACAATTGCTTCCAGACCTGCCCGATTTGCCGCAATGGCAGCACCACCTCGGGCTCGGTGATTTCCGGATAATCGGCCCTGACCACATCCCACACCGACTGCACCATCTCCGGCGACATCAGCGCGGCGTGGATTTGCGCCAACACCATCTGCTCGATGGGTTCCGCCGGTACTCGGCCTGCCATGCTGGCATCGGCACCGAAGCGCACTTTCCGGTTCGGCACGTAGTAGCGATAGCGCTTGCCGTTTGGCTTGCACGTAAACGCCGGCTGGAATTTCTCGCCGTCCGCCGTATAGAACAACCCGAGCAGCAAGGCCTCGGGCTGTCGCCGCTGCCACGTCTCGGAGGTGCGTTGCCGGTTGTTCTCCGCGAGTACCGCGTGGGCCGCATTCCACAGCGCCTGATCAATGATCGCCTCGTGTGCGCCGGGGTAGCTCTTTCCCTTGTGGGGAATCTCGCCCAGATAGACGCGGTTGTGCATCAGTTTGTAGAGCATCTGCTTGCTGAATGGCTTGCCCTGTTTGTTCGTTTTTCCGTCGGCGGCCAGTTGGCGTACCAGATCCGTGGTTGACCGACAGCGTGTGAAATCCGTGAAGATGCGCCTGACCAGATTCGCTTCGACATCGACAATGATCAGTCGCCGATCTTCGATGCGATAGCCCAAGGGAGGATGACCGCCCATCCACATCCCCTTGGCTTTTGATGCAGCGATCTTGTCGCGGATGCGCTCGCCGGTGACCTCGCGTTCGAACTGCGCAAACGACAGAAGAATGTTCAGCATCAACCGGCCCATCGACGTCGTGGTGTTGAACTGCTGCGTGACCGAAACGAACGACACCTTGTGCCGCTCGAAGACTTCGATCAGCCGCGAGAAGTCGCCGAGACTGCGCGTCAGGCGATCAATCTTGTACACCACTACGATATCGATCTTGCCGGCCTCAATGTCGGCCATCAATCGTTTCAGTCCGGGCCGATCCATATTGCCGCCGGTAAAGCCGGGATCGATGTAGTCGTCGGGAACGGCAATCCAACCTTCAGACCGTTGGCTGGCAATGTAGGCCAGTCCAGCCTCCTTCTGGGCATCGAGGGAATTGAAGGATTGATCAAGACGCTCGTCGCTCGATACCCGGCAATAGACGGCGCAACGCTTCGGGGCGACGACGTTCATTTCCGTCCTCCCTTCACGCCAAAGAAGGCTGGCCCCGACCAGTGCGTGCCGGTGATGGCTCGCGCTGCCGCCGACAGGCTTTTGTAACGCGTGCCGTCCAACTCGTACAGACCATCGGGCAGGACGGTGACACGGTATTCGCGGCGATCCCATTCACGGATCAGCGTGGTGCCCGGCATCATCCGAATCTCCGGGCCACGGCCGACCTTGATCTTGGAATGCCGCTCGCCGCAGTCGGCCAGATGCGCCCGGACTTCCGGGGGCAAACCGCCCAAGGCGATTTCTTGCAGGCGGTAGGCCAAGCGCGCTTCAAGGTAACGCCGATTGACTCGCGACGGTCGGCGCGGGAAGTGCTCGTCCCACAATGCCCACAGGTGATCCTGCGGTAGTTGGGGCAACGCCGCCAGTTGCGCGGCGAGGGCGGGTGGTTTACTCATCGGAGAACTCCGGTTGTTGAGGGAGTTGCATGAACGCTTCTTCCCGGGCAGAAGCCAAGTCAAACCGCGCTCTGACTGGCATCGGCAGGTTCGCCCAGCAGGGCCTGCGCTCGCCCGGTGCGCTTGTCCTGCACACCCAGGATGTAAACCTCACCGTTCCATACGCCGCAGACCACATCGGTATCTTCGGCGTCGGCAGGCAGCAGCCAGCCGGTGATCCCGTCCGGTAAATCCAGCAAGTCCTCCGGGCGGTGGATGGGCCAGCGCATCGCCTCCTGATGTTGATCGGCAAACTGCAAGATTTGCGGCGGGACGTCCGGGAAGTTCTCCTGACTGAGAATGGGAATCCAGACCAGCAACTGCCCGCAGGCGAGCCACTGCTGGACGCGCTGCTCAACTTCCGGGTTGTAGTGAGCCAGCGGCTGGATGGGGATAGGGGCTGCGCTGCTGTTGATCGTCATAGTGTTCATTTCATCTCCTTGAATGCTGGTAACCCGGCACATCGCCGGGTGGTAACCGGTAACCTGGGTGGTAACCTCATTTCGCAGGCTGTCGGTAGCGGATCAGCGGGCTCGCGCCCCCCGCATGGCTTTGCGGCGAGGAAGGACCCGTCGAATAATCTGGCGCTGCAGCTTGTTGAACTGCTTCATCTGTTGCTTGGCTGACTTGCGCATGATTCGGGTCAGGCGGATTCCGGCGACGATCAGCCGCCATTGCCACGGGATGGTGCCGACGATGCGCCGTGGCCTGAGGACGGTGGTTGGGTAGCGTTGCTGCACCACCGGCCCGCCATCCCACTCTTGGGTCTTGACTGTCACCATGGTCACGGCAGGCTCAATCAGCGGCGACGGCCGGTGCATTGGAATGGGTGGCAGCATCTCTGCCAGTAGTTGCTGACGCTGTGCTGACGGCATCTGCCGCAGCACGGCCTCGACCTGATTCATCCGCTGCTGCATGGGCGCGAACGGATTAGTCATATCGAGTTGGGTTGGTTTGATTTCCATCGTTGTCTCCTGGTTGTTGTGGATGCCGGCTTTCTGCGATGCCTTTCGCAGTCAGCGCCGGCGGGCATTACGTGGCATGGCTCTCAACTGACGCATCCCGAAACGTCTGCGTCAGCACGGATGGCCGCTATGCCGCGACTCGCTGCCATCCGCTGGAGTCATTACGCCGTCGGTAATTCCGCCGCCAGGGCGACTTCCGCCGGTTCAATCAATTCACGTGGAATCTCGATCTCGAACCGGGTTTCGTCGTGGCGGTAGTCGTTTTGCCGGCGAGCAGCGGACGCTCTGGCGAACAGGGTCATGACGGGCATCAATTGCTCGTACAGTTCGATCTCGACGACATCAGCGCGGCAACCGATGAACACACGCTCGGCCTCACGAATCGCCGTGGGCAGTTCACGCAGTTCGGCGAGCAGGGTGTCTCGCTTACCCTCCAACTCGGTCAGCGACGATTTGCCAAGACGCAATTCCGCTTCCAGCCTGGTCAGCACTTCCGGCACACTGAATTCCCCATCGGCATCGAGCATGGTCTGGGTCGCCGACTGTGTTTCGGTGACAATGCGCGCATCGACATCAGCGACACGTTTACTGACCTTGGCGATCAAGACATTGGCCTTCTCCAGTTCGCCAGTCGTCGCCAGTTTCTGCGCAACAAGATCATCGAATGCCTGCTTGGCCCGGGCGAACCTGTCTGGTGCCAGGGCGATCCGCCGCAGGGGGCCAATCCGGCTTTCGAGTTGGCCGATTTCACCCTTGATGTGGCTGACGCGATTACTGGCCTCGCTTGTCGCGAACGACGCCTGCGACTGCTCACGCGTCGAGGAGTACATCGAGCCGTGCTGATCGAGTTCGAATTGCCGGCGGCGCTTGCGTTCAAAATCTGCTTCGGCCTCGTTGAGTTGATCGTTGGCGGCAGTCATCTCGCGGTCGAGTTTGTCGTACTCGGCCTTGACCTTGTCGTAGTAGGCCGAGGACTTCTTGTTGAACGGGTTCAGTTTCATTGGGTGATCTCCTTATCGGGTGGTGGGACGGTGGGCCGCGACCAATGCCTGGACTGCGCGCGTCAGGGCATTGGCGGCATTGATAGGTTTGGCCTGTGGCTTGGTCGGTTGAACAGCCTGGATGCCGAAATGGCGCTGCCAGATCGGGTGCAGATTTGGGGAAATGGACGATGAGTTATTCACGGTGTACTCCATAACGAATGCCACCCTCGACGCCGGGCGGCGTGGCGTGTGAATCGAATGGCCGGTGCGGCACGGAAATGCGCCATAGCGCCCCCTCGCGGCTGTGGCCAAGATGGGTAATCTCGATGCCCTTGGCGCGATAGGCCGGGGCGATGCGGCGCAACTGATCGGCCAAGCCCTTCGGTGAGCGCGGCCAGGTGCTGCGATCAGGAACGTGCTGCGTGTTGAGCAGGTCGTAGAGCTGCCCGGCGGTGCCTTGCCAGTTCCACGGCGTGATGCGCTCGTCGACATACTTGTCGAGGACTTGGGCGACAGCGTTGCTCTCCAGTGCGCGGTCGATGCCGGCGCGCACCAGTTCGGCGTACTGGCGCCGGAAATCACCGGGCTCGAAACCCAGGGCGCGTGCCACGGCTTCGCCGAAGCGCTCGTAATCGGCCATCCGCTGTTTGTGGGTCAGCTTCACGGATGGCAGGATCGCCAGCGCCGCTGAGAACAGATCGAGCAGTGCGCCGAACACTTTGGGGCGATCCCGTTCCCACGCGGCCGAGGTATCTGCGTCATCCCTGCGGGCCTCGGATGCAATCGTCGGCATATCGGCGTGAATGACCCGGTCGATCAGGTCGGGTCGGGTGGCGACGACCGCGATGCCATTGAGCACGACCGGGCGCTTGGTCTCCATGACGTGCTCTTCGCCGTTGGTGTACAACTGGCGCGAGGCAAACCCACCGCCGGTGGCCAGCGTGCAAAAAGCATCCTGCTGCTCGGCGGTCAGGCCGGAAAGGTTCTCGTAGCTGACCAGCCAGTTGTTGGCAGCCGCCACGAAGATGTCCTCTACCGTCTTGGGTCGGCCGCGCAGCATTACCTTGTTGGGATCGACGAGGCTGCGCAGCACGGATTGCGTGGTGGACTTGGCCGAGCCCTGCTCGCCGACCAGTTCCAGTACCGGGAATGGCGTGTCCGGACGGAAGCTATCGAGCAGCCACGTCAGCACTATCACGCGCCGGTTGCCCGGGATGTTGGTGTGCTGCCAGAGCAGGCCAATGTCGCCGCCACGCTCTGGTTCCGGCAAGGCACGCATCGACTGAGTGCGGGTGAAATACACCGGCGAGTGATCGAGGACTTGCCAGCCGTGGGGCGTGACGTGGACGGCGCGCCAGCGGTCATCGCAAAGATCAATCAGATAGCCAGATTCATCCTGAGCGGCGCGGACATGAACTTCGATCTCGTCGCCATCATTGATCCCGGCAGCGGCGAGCGTGGCCAGTGCCGCCTTCATTGTGGTGTCGGCCACGCCAGCTTCCTTGGTACGCCAGAAGGTGGAACGCAGCCATTCCTCGTAGCCGGTGGAATAGACGCGCCAGACTTCCTGCCGGCTTCGCATCGGGATGATGGCAATCGCGCTGCGGTCAGCGTCGTGCTTGAGTTGGCATTGGTTGCGGGCGATGGACACCAGTTCATCGAGCGCTGAGGGTTCCTCGCCACCGCCGGGGAGGGATTGCTGGACAGCCTTGTCGAGTTCGGTGACCAGACAGCCTTTGTTGGTTTCCTTGGCCTTGTGCCGGAGGCGCAGGTAAGTCGGCAGATCGGTGCTGCGCAGGATGGAGAAGGCAGCGACCACGGCCGGTTCGACGATGGCACCGACGTCGTCGTGCAACCGAATGATGGCGGCTTCGATGATGGTGACGGGATCGTCGGCAGGCATCCCCTCTCCTGGCGACGTTAACAATACAGAGGCATCGTCACCACCATCACCAACGTCACCGATGTGACGGTTGTGATGATCGTGATGGTCGTTGTCTACTGACAAGGTTTCAGGAAGGGTGGTATCTGACACAGCCGCCCCTCAACGACTGAAGTTGATCAAGGCGCGAATGTCTTCAGCACGCCAGACCGTAGTCTTGGTGCCGAGCTTGATGCCTTTGGGGAATTTGCCTTCCCGGATACCAGCCCACCACGCGGAGCGACTGATGGGGATAAGCGAGAGGATCTGTGGAAGCCGAACGAAGCCGGTTTCAGGCAGGGAGGGACGGGGTTGGTTCATGACGAGCATCCATGGTCGTTTGGGGATGCTCGTTATTTAATGCCATAAAAACATGAAGATACAGACACGCTGCGTGCAACGTTGTCACGCTACGCGCAGCGTGCCGGTTTGCAGTGGCTTGCTTACTCGGCGTGCGTGCCGGCTTTTTTGGCGGCCAGAATCCAGTTCTTGACCGTGCCGGGTGCCCGACAAACCTGTGCGCCGATGATGCTATATGCCTCGTCTTCTGTTCTGTATGTGTTTGAGAAATACAGGGCGAGACCTTTTTGCTTGATCGCGCGATTGCTGAGGTGGCGCACGCTGGCCGCATTTCTGCCCGCCTGACTCTGGGCTTTCCTGACCTCTGTTTCCACTTCGGTCTCTGGCGACAAGCCCGCTCGCCACGCTTCTTCGAGAATCTGCTCCTGCGGCACCGAATCCGGCAACAAGTCAGCGAGCATCAGCGACTCCAACGCTTCCATCAGCGTGGCCACCACCGGGCTGATGAATGCCACCGGCGGCGTCTCTGCTATGGCAGCGATGACCCAGCCCAACTTGTACAGGGCAAGAACGCGGAAGTGGTCCCGTTCGGTTGCCTTGGGTCCGTGCTTCTGCAACAGCCAGCCTCCATGACTGCTGGCTTCGAGTAGCCAGTCCAGGTCACGTTGCTCTTCGCGCCGGACCAAACCGCTGCCATACGTGGCCTGGCCCTGCGCCACAGTGTCGGTAATCATGGCGTCAATGCTGACCAGCATCTCTTGCAACTGGTCTTGGCTGAAGTGCTGCAGGTCTTCCCTGGCCGACGAAGCAATGCGAATCGCGTTCGGCAACTCCAGGAGCTGTTCGAGTGACGTTGTCAGGGCCAGAGTAAGGAGATGCGGATTCATTACCCGCCAGTTTACCGAGGGTAGTACAACGCGGTCCACGTTTATCCGAGTTGGTGTTGGTGCAGACATTCCCCGCTAATCCGGGCAATCGTTCGCCCGAGTGACGGATGTGACGGGTTACCTGATTGACACGCCTTACGTGCGCGAGCGCGCAGGATAGAGAGATAGCCGGCAAACCTGTCGCATCCGTCACGTGAAAGTCGCCGTGATGGTCAGTCTCGCGGGCATATCCCCGATGCCGGCGACGTTAACAATAGATGGTCATCGTCACAACCATCACCACTGTCACGCTGAGCAGCGTCCGGTGACGGTCGTGACGATGGTGATGGTCACCGCCTATTGTTATGGTCGGCGCACGCATATATGCCCCAGGTGAAAGGGGTCCTTCCTGGCGATAAACCCATGCGGGAGGCGACAGCGCGGCATTGCGCTACCGTCAGGGTGCAAACCGAGGTTTGCAGGGTTTGCGGTTTGCACCCCGGCAAAGGGTGGGAGTTGAATTCACACCCTTTTGACTGAAATCGGCTACCCACTTGAAAGCCAGTGGTGGCAGAGCTTTCGGCCGATTCCAGTGTCCAAAATAAGCGAAACGGCCACCGTGCCATTGGGCCGAAGAAAAGGGCCTGCGGTGAACGCAGACCCTTTGGCGGTTTGCAGTCAGGCGATGCGATACACCCTTTCGCCGGTGCCATCCTTGGCCGATACGATGTTCAGGCCAAGCTTTCTCTTGAGCGCTCCGGCGAACGTGCCGCGCACCGTGTGCGCCTGCCATCCCGTGGATTCCATGATCTGCCGAATCGTCGTTCCATCGGGACGTTGCAGCATTTGTACGACTGCGGCCTGCTTGCTGTTCTCGCGGGTGCGCGGCTTGGTCGCCTCCCGTTTATCTTGCGCCCACTTGGCCTCTGCGGCCGACACGGCGGCCTCAATCTCGGGGTCTGGGGTCACGGGCGCAGGTATTTTGCGCTTGTTCCCAACGGCGGCGTAGGCCGCATCGGTCAAGTAATACTCGACGTGGTCCGGGTGCTGAAACTTGCTGATCAGGTCGCGGGCGAGTAGCCCCTCGATGACCTTGGCGCGAGCGCCGCCGCGCAGATTGGTTGGCAGCGGTTCAATGTTGCCATCCGGGCGTGCGGCGGCGGTTTTGAGGATGGTGGTTTGGGTGGCGGTCAGTTTGGCGTTCATGATCATCTCCGATGGTTGGTGGGCGTCGTCACTCACCGTTGCCGCCGAGGATCGCCAGCAACTCGTCCAGCCCTGCCTCCACCCGCCCGAGGTCGCCGACGTGGCCCCAATGGATCGCATCGGGGTCATGACCGAAGTGATCGTCGGCAAGTTGTTGCAGCCGTTCCAGTTTGGCGTGGATGGCTGCAGTGCGGGCGAGGTAGGCGTCGAGGGCGGTTTGCTTGGTGTTCATCGTGGGCTCCGTGAGGTGATTGACGACGCCACCATGAACGCGCTGTTTAATCAGTAAGCCAAGCTATTCAGCGATTCATTTCGCATCAAAGGATAGTCCGCGCTTGCCAGACCTGATAAATTACCACCTTTGCGATTGAAACCGACTTTATGCGACCCGAACCCCTGCATCCGGAGTGCTGCCATGACTGCTGAACCGTGGGCATCCGTCGACCAGATTGCCGAGCATCTGGGCGTGACGCGCGACTCGATCTACCGCTGGATCGACCGCAAAGGCCTACCCGCCCACCGTGTAGGTCGTCTGTGGAAATTCCAGCTCTCTGAGGTCGATGAATGGGTGCGCGCGGGCGGCGCCGATGAAGACAAAATGAACGATTCAACAGGAAACCAACCATGACCAGTTCCCAACAACGCGCCGAACTGCAGCGCCGCATTTGGCAAATCGCCAATGATGTCCGTGGCGCCGTCGACGGCTGGGATTTCAAGCAATACGTGCTCGGCACGCTGTTCTATCGCTTCATCAGTGAAAACTTTGCGGCCTACATCGAAGGCGGTGACGACAGCATCAACTATGCCCAATTGCCCGACAGCGTCATCACCGCTGAGATCAAAGATGACGCCATCAAGACCAAGGGCTATTTCATCTACCCCAGTCAGTTATTTGCCAAGGTAGCTGCGACTGCCAATATCAACGAAAGCCTGAATACTGATCTGGCCACCATCTTTGCCGCCATTGAAAGCTCGGCCAACGGCTACCCATCCGAGCGCGATATCAAAGGCCTATTTGCCGATTTCGACACCACCAGCAACCGCCTTGGCAACACGGTGAAGGATAAAAATCTCCGCCTGGCCGCCGTGCTCAAGGGCGTGGCCGAGCTGAACTTTGCCGATTTTGAAGGCAGCAACATCGACCTCTTTGGCGATGCCTACGAATTCCTCATCTCCAACTACGCCGCCAACGCTGGCAAATCCGGCGGCGAGTTCTTCACACCGCAGCATGTCTCCAAGCTGATCGCCCAGCTCGCCATGCACAAGCAAACCAGCGTCAACAAGATTTACGACCCGGCCTGCGGCTCCGGCTCGCTGCTGCTGCAGGCCAAAAAGCACTTCGATGCGCACATCATCGAAGACGGATTCTTCGGGCAAGAAATCAACCACACCACTTACAACCTGGCGCGGATGAACATGTTCTTGCACAACATCAACTACGACAAGTTCAACGTCCAGCTCGGCAACACCCTGATCGAACCGCATTTTGGCGACGACAAGCCCTTTGATGCCATCGTCTCCAACCCGCCGTACTCGGTGAAGTGGATCGGCAGCGACGACCCCACCCTGATCAACGATGACCGCTTTGCCCCGGCGGGCGTATTAGCGCCCAAATCCAAAGCCGACTTTGCCTTCGTGCTGCACGCGCTTAGTTACCTCTCCGCCAAAGGCCGCGCCGCCATCGTCTGCTTCCCCGGCATCTTCTACCGGGGCGGTGCCGAGCAGAAAATCCGCCAATACCTGGTCGATAACAACTATGTCGAAACCGTGATCTCGCTGGCGCCCAACCTGTTCTTTGGCACCACCATCGCCGTGAATATTCTGGTGCTGTCCAAACATAAAACCGACACCACCACCCAGTTCATCGACGCCAGCGGTCTGTTCAAGAAAGAAACCAATAACAACGTGCTGCTGGACGCGCACATCGAACAGATCATGGCGGTGTTCGACAACAAGGCCAATGTCGATCACTTCGCCCAGTCCATCCCGTTCGAGCAGGTGGCCGCCAACGACTACAACCTCTCGGTCAGCAGCCACATCGACGCCAAGGACAACCGCGAGGTGGTGGACATTGCCCAGCTCAATGCCGAGCTGAAAACCACGGTCGTCAGGATCGACCAGCTGCGCAAAGACATTGATGCCATCGTCGCTGAGATTGAAGGCGAGGAGCTGGAGGCATGAGCAGCGTGAGCTTTTTGGAAAAGCTGCTGGATGGCGTTGCGGTGGAATGGACGGTATTAGGAGAGGAGCGCTTTGTTGAAGTGGCGAACGCTGCCAGGCGACCAGTAAAGGCTTCGCTACGCGTGACCGGTGACACGCCGTATTACGGTGCAAACAATATCCAGGATTACGTGGATGGCCACACCCACGATGGCGAATACGTACTAATCGCAGAGGATGGTTCGGCAAGCCTGGAAAGCTACTCTATTCAATATGCGACTGGAAAATTCTGGGCAAATAATCACGTGCATGTTGTGCGTGGAAATCAGGGGCTGAACACAAGGTTTCTGTACCATTATTTGCGTATTGTCGATTTCATTCCGTATTTGCCTAACAAAGATAGGTCAAAGCTAACAAAAGGGGAGATGATAAAAATCCCCCTTCCCATCCCCTTCCCAGACAACCCTCAAAAATCGCTGGAAGTCCAAACCGAAATCGTCCGCATTCTGGACACCTTCACCGAGCTGACCACCGAGCTGACCACCGAGCTGACCACCCGCAAAAAACAATACAACCACTATCGCGACCAGTTGTTGAGTTTTGAACAGGTGGAAGTGGAGTGGAAGGCGCTGGGCGATGTCTGTCATGTCGGTTCGGGTGGCACGCCATCGACAGCTAAAAAAGAGTATTGGGATAACGGTGATATACCTTGGCTTAAGTCGGAGTCGTGCAATAACGAATCTGTTTATACGGCAGGCAATTTCATTACCGAACTTGGCTTAAAAAACTCTAGCGCCAAGATCTTGAGCAAGGACACCACGTTAATAGCATTGGTTGGCGCCACAATTTTCAAAACTGCATATTTGGAGTTTGTTGCTGCAACAAATCAGAAAGATCGGAAGAGCGTCGTGTAGGGAAAGAGTGTACGTCCTGGTGTAGATCTCGG